>CAZCQC010000370.1:0-2924 GCA_964500155.1 uncultured Rikenellaceae bacterium
TAAGTTGTCTCTTCCTTAATGAGCTTATTGTGAACCGGGAAGTTTGCTCCCACGAAATACCCGTCTTTTGTTCTCTCAAGGAACTGGTTTTCCAGGCCAAACTCAAAACGCGCAATCTCTCCTGTTTTATTGTCACCGATAAGCCAGTCGTTTGAGTACCCTCCGTTACCTCTTTCTTTCATCACTGCAACCCATTCATCGATTGTTGAAGAATACTGGATTGCTTCACGGGCACGAACAAATTCTGCAACGCCTTCCGGATCAAAGCCTTTATACTGGGTAATTGTTGTTTCTGTTACAATAAGTCCTGAACTGTTAATGTTAAAATCATCGCCACTGTGAATGAATCCGGGCAAGGCATCCATTATAATCCTGTATCCGTTTTCGGGGACAATATTAAGTATGATGTTCCAGCGCTGCCCGATCACATATTCGATCCAGTTGTTATGAGCCATTACAATCTGCCCGTCAGTAGTCCAGGATCCGGTTGCTGCTATTGCACTGCAATGGCCCGGAGGAGTCGGATCAGGAGGATCGGGATTATCCTTTGAATCGAGCCATGGAACATAATACCACGACATTTCAAGTATAGAATTCATTGCAATAAGGTCCTTCCTGTCAACTGTTCCGTCACCTTTCCTTGCATTCACACCGGTCACAATTCCGTCTATCTCCTTCTGATACTCTTCAGGGATGTTATCCCAGAACATCAGGGTTGATTCATCGCGGTAAAAATTCCAGTTGCGGCCTGTGGTTTTTTCATTCAGCATCGACATAGCACCACGAAGGTCGACTATCTCATCGGCAAGCAGATACCCATGCTGATACCCTATTACTTCCGGAGCCCCTTCAAGGTGAACTGAGATCCAGCCGTTCTTTTCTGTCCTGGAACTGCTTTTCATCAGCTCCTCATGTGAAACAGGGACTCTGCCGGCCTTGGGACTATTACAGGCACAAACTATCAGTAAATATGAAAGAAAAACTGGATAAAGCCGGATTCTGTTCATGAATTAAAATTCTCGGATTTTAATATTTCTGAACCATATATCATATCCATGGTCCTGAAGTCCGATATAGCCTTCTTTTGCTATGCCTTCAGTGAAGCCGGGAAAGGTTTTGAATTTACTGTTTGCCACCAGAGCATCCCATTCGGGAGTCCACAATGTATATTCAACAACCTTTAAACCGTTCTGCGTATGTGTTACTTTCCCGTTATTTAACGATATTACAATGGTGTTCCATTCACCGGCAGGTTTGACGGTTTTTGGATCAGCAGCCAGCATGTCGTAGAGTGAACCGGCAAGATGGTTTGCAAGTTTATTATCGGTGGCATCCACATTATCAAGAACCTGAACTTCGGGAGATGCGTAATAAATTGCTTTTCCCGGGACTTCCCTCACATTGTAAAAAATTCCTGAGTTACCCATTTTGCTGGTTTTCCAATCGACGGAGAGCTCAAAATTCCTGAATTTCTTTACCGAATAGATTATATCACCGTTTGAACCCTGTCCTGGCTTCTTGTCAGCTGCGGTGAAAACCTTCATGGCATTTTCCTCGATTACCCAGTTTTTCGGCATTTCGGTTCCGTTGCATTGTCTCCAGCCGGAAAAGTCCTTTCCATTGAACATAAGAACCCAGCCTGCTTTTTTCTCCTTTCCTGTCAGAGTATTTACCTTCTGGCCAAAAGAAGTAGACGACAGGACAGTTACTGAAATTAATGCGAGCGACAGCAGTATATACTTTTTCATAGCGTAATTAGTTAAAATTATTATTCCATGCAAATTAGCAAAATATTTGCACGTAGTTCTTAAAAATATAAGCCAATAATAAACTATCGGATTAAAAATTGTACAAAAAATAGTTGCATGACTAGTAAAATAGTTGTATATTCGCTGTGAGGGATTGAAATACGACGCAAGGCACAGGACAAACGACACAAGGAAAAAATGAGTCGTGGGTCGTGAGTCGTTTTAACTAAATACTTGTGGATCATGCATTTAACTAAAGCCGAAGAACAGATCATGCAGCTATTATGGGACATGAAAAAAGGAATCGTAAAAGATATCCGTCTTAGATTCAGCGATCCAAAACCTGCAAGAAACACAGTCTCAACTGTTGTAAGAGTCCTGGAAAGGAAAGGGTTCGTGGGTCATAAGGCCTACGGGAACACTCACCTTTATTTTCCGATTGTCTCAAAGGAAGAATATTCGAAAAGTCAGCTTTTCAGACTACTTGATGGATATTTTAACAACTCATTCCCTGCTCTTGCTTCCTTTTTTGCTAAGGAGAAGGACATGTCGATAAGTGAGCTTGAAGAACTGCTTGAGGATACAAAAAAAGAGCTGAAAAGGAACAAAAAAAAGAAATAATGGAAGCATTTGCTTTTTACCTGCTGAAGTCAGTGATCTGGCTCACAGGGTTTGCAATTGTGTATTTCCTTTTTCTGCAAAAGGAACGCTTCTTCCGCCTGAAAAGATATTACCTGGTTGCAGGTATCCTTATCTCAATCATCTTCCCGCTCTTTACATTCCATTATCAGGTAGAAATTCCTGCACCTGAAGAAAGTGTTGCAGGCTTAATTCCTGCTGATGCCGTTATTATTCCGGCCATTCAGCCTGTTCTGGCAGCAAAAGAATTTGATTTCAGGTCTTTACTGCTGCTGGTTTATTTAACAGGAATATTACTATTTACCTATAATGCGGTCAGGCAGATAATGAAACTTGCACGAACAATCAACAAGACAAGGACCAGTAAAACTGACCGGACAAAAGTGATCAGAACTAACGGATTCTCCGGCTCATTTTCATTTTTTAATTATGTTTTCATCAATCCTTCAGTCGATGAAAAAGAGCTGGAAGTAATAATGAACCACGAGCTCGTGCATGTGAACCAGAAGCACTGGATTGATCTCGTGTTAGTTGAAC
>CAZCQC010000371.1:0-4308 GCA_964500155.1 uncultured Rikenellaceae bacterium
CGGTATTTCCTGGCGCTGTCTCCAAAGCGGATTGCGACTGTTAACTCGTGGGTTCCGTAAGTTACTCTCTGGATCTCCTGCAGTGTAAAATCAAAGGCATATCCGATATACATATTTGTATAAGTAACTCCGAAATTGGCAATAATTGCCTTGCTTGTACGAAAGGCCAAACCTGCCCATAATCTCTGGTCATATATATATGTAAGGCCTAAATCGACCAGAGGTTTTACCTGTTCCGACATCATAAAAATGGCTGAGGGCTGAATCTCAGTTTTATCCGCCACATCAAAACTATAGGATCCGAACAGGTAGTAATGCCTGTCCATACTGAAATTTTTATATGCTTCACTTCCTATTTTAGCTGCAGCTCCAAATAATTGTTCCGTTGAGAAGCCGACATTATATTTTGGATTCAGAACATATATCCCGAAATCGACATCAGGTACAAATATGCCCCTCCTCAGTTCGTTGTTCAGCCATGGTTCATTGGGGTCTTCGAAGTTTATCTCCCTTTCATTTATCTTGAAATGATATCCGGTAACGGCAAGCCCCATTGACAACTGGGTATTATTCTGGACCCACATATGATATGCATATGATGCCTGGAAGCCGGTCCTCTGAATCAAACCATTCTTATCACTGAATATATATCCCCCGAATCCTATCTTGCCGTCTGTTTTTGGACGGTATACATTCCCACGTGCGTTTCCCTGAAGTTTGTATCCTCTCTTAAGAATCCGGGTCTGGCCACTGAAGGAGAAAGTCCTTGGTGCTCCCGAATATCCAATCCACTGTTCCCTGGCAGTAAGATTAAAGCTAGTAAATCCATCACTACCTGCAACGGCCGGATTTATAAGGAATCTGTTGTACAGATACTGGCTGAACAGAGGCAGCTGCTGAGCTGCTGCAGCTGCAGTGAAGATTAATAATGCTGATATTAAAGCCAGTTTCTTCAATTAAGTCTATACTGTTATTTATTTAACAATAGTTATATGCCCGACGAGAGGCCTGGTTCCATTATGTAAATCAATTGTATAATGATATGAGTCTATCGGGAGAATATTTCCCTTGCTTCTGCCATCCCATGGGACTCCATATCCTCTTGCAGATTTCCAGATCATTTCTCCCCATCTGTTGAAAATCTTGACCTCCATCTCAGGATAAAGTTCTTTAAGGCCTATGTTCCATTCATCGTTTATGAGGTCCCCGTTTGGAGATATTGCATTCGGTATGACCAGGCAAACCTCATTTATCGGATGTACAATAACTGAATCGCTTACTGAGCATCCGTTTGCGTCAGTAACTTTCACACTGTACTGACCGCTTACAGCAGTAGTTATATTTTGGGTAACAGAATTATCTGACCAAAGGTAGGCATAGCCCGAATTTGTCCCACCCGTAACCGTTAGAGCAATAGCGCCATCAGGCATATCGGTGCAGAATGGCTGAGTTACTGCAAATGAAATATTGATTGAATCCGGTTCAGTGAGGGTGATTACGGAATCAGCCGAACAGCCGTTGGAATCTGTTGTAATTACTTTGTAATTACCTGCAACAAGACCTGACCGTTCACTTCCAATTTCACCATCTGCCCATAGATATGATACAGGACCAGCATTATTGACCACTCCAACCATTATTGTGCCGGTCTTTCCACCTGCACAATTTATGTTATGTTCAGCTGTCGGACTGAGCGAAGTAGTTATTACCATTCCTATTTCCCCTGGTTCAGTCAGATCAATAGTGTCCTGAACATCACATAAATTGCTATCGGTGATATGCAGAATGTACCGGCCGGTTCTCAGACCTGAAATATCTTTTGAAGTTGAAGAATAACCTCCAGGGCCCTGCCAGCTGAAAATATAAGGAGGTGTGCCACTTGTCGGATTTATCTGAATCGACCCGTCTGATTTTCCATAGCAGGTTATACTATAACCATTGTAATCCGACAGAACCTGATTATAGGTTAATGGAGGAGGCAGATTGATCAACACAGAATCTGTCTTAAGGCAACCATTGGCATCAGTAACTGTAACATAGTACATACCCTCTGTAAGTCCTGAAATATCCTGGACGGTGGCTCCGGTTGACCAGCTGTACGTATAGGGACCAATACCTCCGGAAACATTCAGATTGATTGAGCCATTATTAAAACCGGACACCTGGCATGTGATATGGGTTGGGATCAAATCAGTAATAAGAGCCGGCGGCTGTGTTAAAGTAATATCCTTTGTTGTAATGCATCCATTGAAATCAGTAACAATAAGGTGATATGTGCCTGCTGTCAGTGAGTTCTGATCCTGCTGCCCAGCTGCAATACCTGATCCGTCAGTTGAACTCCATGCATAAGAATATGATCCTACACTACCACCGGCTACCGTTACATCCACTGATCCGGTTCCTCCGTTACAGCTGATATTGTAGGATCCGTCAGCTGAGGTTGATAATAATGAAGATATTACCAGCAGATCGGGCTGATTCAGAATAAAGGCAGGCTGGGGCATAAGTATACACCCATTAATATCAGTTACAGTACAGGTGTAATTGCCGGCCTTAAGTCCCGAAATGTCTTTGGTAGTTGCAGTATATCCATCCGGACCAGCCCATAAATATGTGTAAATACCTGAACCGCCTGTGACCGTCAGCTTAATAAATCCATCACTGGCACCAAAGCACGAAATCTGGTAATTATTGTCATTGCTGTGCGACACTTCGCTTCCTGTCAAAACCATACCCGGAGGATCAATAAGGGTTACACTGTCAATTTTAATGCAGCCAAGCAGGTCGGTAATGCGCAGGTAATATTTGCCTGCAGGGATGCTGTCGAGCAGATTGGTATTATGGCTAACTGCAAGCGCTCCGCTGGCCGGATACCATAAATACGAATAGGAACCGTTGCCCCCTGTTACAGTTGCCTTTGCTGATCCATCATTGTAACCCCGGCATGAAATATCGGATCCGCTGTAATTGCTCTTTTCAAATGCCACAACGATTGGGGCAGGTTCTTTCAATTCTGCTGTTCTGTAAGTCTCACAACCATTTATGTCACGGATAATCAGTTTGTAGATTCCTGACATCAGGCCGGTACATACCCTGTAAGTTGAAGGATTTCCGGTATCATAATTACCTGAGAAAAATCCGGTAAATAATGTATCGGCATCGTTACGAACAACCCAATACTCATATGGGGGAGTTATCCCGTCCCTTACATAAATACGGGCACTCCCATCATTCCCCCCCGGACATGAAATATGGATATTTGGAAGTACCGGCAGAGGAATAATTCTTGCGGAAGCGCTCAGGTTGGCAATATTGATTGCAGTATCTCCGGCGCATCCAATATTATCCGTCACATCAAGCGTGTAATAACCCGCATAAAGATTTGTGATAACTAGCGAATCTTCCATTGTATATCCGACAGGACCGGTCCATAATATATTATAAGGATTTGCGCCTCTTGATATCTCTGCCTCCATTTCTGCAAGTCCGGTACTGGCTTCGCAGGTGAAAGGTTTTGTAATTGTAATTCCCCTGACCGGCTTTGGATGAAGCTGGACTTCCTGTAGACTGATATTGCCAGCCGGGCAGCTTAATCCGGTAACTTTTGGAGTAATTGAAAAATAAACTGACTGAACGGTGTCATTATAATTCCTGTACTTAAATGATAAAACATCACCCTGAACCTTATCTGTTCCTGGTGCTGAATTGCCAGTAATTCCTGAGGGATAAGCTATGGTATAATCAAATCTTATCTCGCCCGAAGTCATTACTGTCGGAGAATTAAGAGTTATCTGGGTATCCTCTGCATAACAGATTGCAGGTTTTACATTGACCGGGGTGGCTCGTGGTGTGGGATTGACAGTTACTGTAATTTCTACTGCCGGGCCATTGTTGCAGCTTACACCGCTTACAGGGACTAACCGGTATGTCACAGTTAAAGGACCATCTGTTGTATTAACAAGATTATCAGTGATCATATATCCATTTGCCAAACCGGTTGCACTTACTGTGTATCCGCTTAATCCTATAGGAGCGGAAGCAGATAAGTTGATGGTCACTACTCCACTGGTAAATGTACTCGGACTCTGAAGGGTGATATTTGTCGTTGTGCTGTCGCACTGTATGCTGTTCGCCGGTACAGGATATATCCTCGGTGTCGGATTCACCGTTACCGTGATATCGATCCCTCCTCCGTCGCTGCATCCTGTCGGACTTACTGGTATTACATGATATGTAACCGTCTGTGGTCCATCCGTCGGATTAACAAGATTATCAGTTATCACATGATTATTCGGAAGTCCCGTGGCG
>CAZCQC010000372.1:0-6999 GCA_964500155.1 uncultured Rikenellaceae bacterium
ATTTATATCCGGGATATCAATATTTATTACAGGATTTTTCATTAACAAAACAGCCGACAGAAAACTCCGTCGTTTCAGGAATAGCAATCCTGAAGAATATGTCATTCCACATGGCTGGCTTTTTAAATATATCTCGTCACCTCATTATTTTGGAGAGATCATTGAGTGGGCAGGATGGGCGCTCATTACATGGTCATTGCCAGGTCTGGCATTTTCAGTATTCACAATTGCGAACCTTTTCCCGAGGGCAATTGCCTCTCATCAATGGTACAAATGTAATTTCCCGGAATATCCTTCAGAAAGGAAAGCCATCATACCTTTCATTGTTTAAGATTGGAGTGAGCTGAAGTTTGGAGTACTTAAAGTTGCTTAACTCTAAGTACTCTAGGCACTCTAGGCACTCTAGACACTCTAGACACTTTTTCCCCCTTTTATTTGGAAAGTTAGATGATGGAATTTACTTTTATGCCGCGAAATCAATTTTCATTATCAAATGGACGACGGCCCTGCGAGTTTAAGTATTAATATCCTGATATAAGGGAGCCAGACTGTTCATCCGGTCGCTTCCTTTTTTGTCAGAAACAGTAAGGAGGTGACTATGACTTCACTCACAACATTTTTTTTAAGCGGAATAATCGGAAAAGAGGTATTCGGAGCTGATGGCGATGCTATTGGTGTGATAAGGGATTTACTTGTCAATTCGGTTCCCTCCGGACAAAATGATCCTAACCAGCAGCTTGTTACAGGAATAAAGCTGAAAATAGGCAAGGAGACAAAGTATTATTCCTTTAATGCCTTCCGGGTAGTTAAAGCCCGTGAATTGCTCAACGTGACTTGTTCCGGCCTTATTGAACTTAGTAATGATGAAGTTGTTAACGGGCTTCTGCTTGTGGAAAACATACTCGACAAGCAAATAGTCGATCTAAATGGTCGCAAACTTGTACGGGTAAATGATGTCAGGCTTGCAACACTTCCGGCTGGTACTTTTGCAATAGCCGTTGATATTGGGATAGAAGGTCTCCTGCGCAGGATCGGGATTTCTATCCCGATAAAAAAAATTCTTTCACTTTTCAGGGTAAATATACCTTCAAAATATATTCTGTGGGATGATGTCCAGGCAATTGATTTTTCAAACCTGAATATCAAGCTTTCTAAAAGCTATGCAAAGCTTCACACTCTACACCCATCCGACCTTGCAGATATCCTGGAAGATCTTGGTAAAAAATCAAGCACATCAGTCTTTTCGGCTCTTGATGAAGAAAAAGCAGCGGACGTTCTTGAAGAAATGGAAACACAGACCCAGATTCATATTATCGAGAGTCTGCCGGTAAATAAAGCCGCGGATGTTCTTGAAAAAATGCCTGCCGACGAGGTGGCTGACATCCTTGATGAAATTGAGGATGAAAAGGCCGAAATGCTTTTAAAAGAGATGGACAGTGAATCATCCCAGGAGGTCAGGGAATTGCTTGAATACCCTGAAAACTCGGCCGGCGGTCTGATGACAACAGATGTTTTATCATTCAGATCCGAACTTACTGTTGATGAAATCATCAGGGAATTACGCTTAAAGAAACCTGAGGCTTCCGAGCTTTATACTCTTTTTGTAACCGAGAAAAATGATGAGCTGGTTGGTACTTTTAATCTCCGCGACCTTATAATTGCTCAGCCCGAGACCTCTGTCAGCCAGATAATGAAATCAGAACCGGTATTCCTTTATGACAATCAGAAAATCGATGACATTGCAGAAACGATTTCAAAATACAATCTGCTTGCAGTTCCTGTTGTTGACCATGAAAATTTGCTTCAGGGTATGGTGGTCGTGGATGATGTGGTTGAAGACCTGATAAATAAAAGAAGAACTAACAAGAGATAACCGGAGAAAAGATGCTGAGGACGAAATTCAGGAGGACCAGTTTTTATAAAAACCTGGTGATATTTTTTGCCTTGCTGGGGCCGGGTATAATAACCGGCAGCGTCGACAATGATGCCGGTGGTATTACAACATATTCTGTTGCCGGGGCAATGTATGGGTACGGCATGATCTGGACCCTTATTCCTTCGCTTATTGTGCTTCTTGTGATCCAGGAAATGAATGCGAGGATGGGTATAGTAACCGGCAAGGGACTGTCAGACCTTATCAGGGAGAATGCCGGTGTAAAAGTTACTTTTTTCATTTTCATCGGATTGCTTCTATCCAATATTGGCAACACCACTACTGAGTTTGCAGGAGTTGCCGGAAGTATGGAAATATTCGGTGTCAGCAAGTATATTTCTGTACCGGTTGTGGCAATCCTTGTCTGGATACTTGTCGTTAAAGGAACTTACCAGATCGCTGAACGTATATTTCTGATTTTCAGTGCTTCTCTTCTGACATATGTGGTCTCCGCCTTAATGGCCAAACCTCAATGGAGTGAGATCGGGGCTGCACTGATCCGTCCTGGCATTGAATTAAATACCCAAAGCCTCACAGTTGTCATTGCCCTTGTCGGTACCACAATTGCCCCCTGGATGCAGTTTTATATGCAGTCGTCGGTAATCGAAAAGGGACTGAAGATGAAGAATTATAAGTTTACCGTGATTGATATTGTGGTGGGGTGCCTGGTTACGGTTATTGTAGCTTTTTTCATTATGGTAGCCTGTGGTTCCACTTTATATCCCAATGGTATTGAGATAACTGTAGCCAAGGACGCCGCTCTCTCTCTTGAGCCACTTGCCGGCAGACTGGCGTCACAAGTGTTTTCTTTCGGCCTGTTTGTTGCTTCCGTTTTTTCAGCAACAATCCTTCCTCTTGCCACAGCATTCTATATCTGTGAAGCTTTTGGTTTTGAAGCTGGAATAGACAAAAGCTGGGATGAGGCAAAAGAATTTTATACTCTGTATACCGGGATCCTTGTTATTTCAGCAATAATTATTCTTATACCAAATGCCCCGCTGATTGATATTTCAATCTGGTCGCAGGTGCTGAATGGGATCTTGTTGCCGGTAGTACTCATAAGCATGATCCTTCTTATAAATAATAAAAAAATAATGGGCAATTATATAAACAAGCCGGTTCAGAACATTATCGGATGGAGTGCTGTCGGGATTCTTATTGCATTGTCAGTCGCACTACTTGTGTTGCCACTTTTAGGAAAATAGTTATCTGACCTGCTGTTCAGAAGGCCAGGCTCCGCTGGAAAATGATCTTTCCTCGATAATTGCAGGATCAATAACAACATGTTTTACGAGCTTCCTGTTCCATGTATATGTAATATGGATCATGTTGTCTTTTGATTGAATCACGGCAGGGTAGGAGTACTCGGTTTCTTTTAAATCGTTTTCAAGAAGAACAGCCGATTTCCAGCTTATGCCATCATCCGAAATTGCAACGTTCAGCATGTTCCGTCCCGATGTAAGGTGATTGTAAACAAGAAGATGCCTTCCGTCTTTCATCGATACCGCATCAATTCCGGAGTTTGGATTCGGCATAGAAGAAGGCACAAGCTCAGTCCAGCTGTCTCCGTTATCTTCCGACCAGGATGTCAATACCTTTGCTTGTTTGCTCCGGCATAAAAGCTGCAGTTTCCCCGTCGGATGAAGCAATACCGAGGGTTGGATTGCTGCTATATTCTTATCATTTAATTCCCTTGTTCTTGTCCAGGTTATTCCATTGTCCGGAGTCATTTCCATATGCACCCGCCACCCGTCATTTTCAGAACTTGAAGGGCAAAGCAGTACCCCGTTTTTCAGAAGCACAGGCTTGTTTTTAACAGGCCCGGCAATCCCATCGGGAAGTCTATGCGAGGCAGACCAGGAAATGCCATTATCATCCGAGATAATAAGCTCTCCCCACCATTCAGAAGGGCTCGGTCCGACTTTGTAAAAAAGAAGTATCTCTTCTCCTGAATTATAAAGGACCGGATTCCAGCAAGGGTATCGTTTATTGTTTTCTTTTATCCCGGTAGCAACCTCCTCAGGCTTTGACCATTTCCCATTATTGAAACGGCTTATCCATATCCCGACATCAGGATTCCTCTCGGCTGTACCTCCAAACCAGGCTGCAATAAGCCCGTCAGGTATTTCTGCAATTGTTGAAGCGTGACAGCTTGGGAACTTAACGTCGTCAGGTTGATAGATAAATTCCGACTTAATTATGCATTTATCTCCTTTATAAAGATTTTGAGCGATTAAATAGTTGCTAATCAGGAGTAATACGATAAATGTTATTGTTTTTTTCATTCTGTTTTGGTATAGAGAAGAAATATCGTTTCTTTCTTTAATCTTCCTTCGTTTCACCCCCCTGCCCCCCTGAAGGGGGGTTGAAAACCATAGGTTAAGAAGCCCCCTTTAGGGGGTTGGGGGGTGGAACCTTGTGAAACAATTTGCTTATTAAAAATCCTACCAGGAATATTGTAATTGTCCCGAAAACAATTGTAAGATTACTGTGGAACGGGCTTCTGAATACCGGCAATGTCCCCTCTGTAAAACAGACCGGTGAGAGGCTCATCCATATAATAAGCATTACACCGATTATAACCCCTATTACAGCATCAGTTTTTCTGGCTGTTTTCGAAACATATCCCAGAAGGAAGAGCCCAAGCATCCCGCCACTGAAAATTGAAGCCAGTGCCCACCAGGCATCAAGAACGCTTTCAACACCGACAAGAAGAAGAGCAATTCCGATCCCAAGTATACCGGTAAAAAAGGATGAAATGTGAAGTACCCTCATTGATGATTTTTCATCAGCGTCTTTGTTAAAATATCTTTTATAGTAATCTGACAATACAATTGTTGCAGTACTGTTTAGACTTGTTGAGACAGTGCTCATACCGGCCGAAAATATCGCTGCTATCAGAAGACCGGTCAGGCCGCGGGGAAGTCCGGTGGCAATGAAGTATGGAAATACTTTATCGCCAGCTCCCTGTAACTTCAGGTTATCCGGAAGAAGATCAGGCAGTGCAGTATAGTACGAAAACAGGGCTGTCCCAATATAAAAGAATATAAGTGAAACCGGTATATAGAGCAATGAACCGAAAAGTGCAGATGATTTGGCCTCCTTTTCTGAACCTGTAGTCATATACCTTTGAATATAGTTCTGATCAATTCCATAGTTCTGAAGATTGATAAACAAGCCATAGATCAGTACCACCCAGAAAGTGGAATCCCTCAGGCTGAGTCCGAAGCTTCCGAGACTGAATTTTTGATTTTCGGAAGCTATTTCAAAAAGTCTGGTCACTCCTCCTGGCATCAGAAACGTGAGATAAACAGCGCAGATCACGGCTCCCGAAATCAATATGATTCCCTGGATTGTATCAGTCCAGATCACGGCCTGGATTCCACCAAGCATTGAATAAAGAATTACTGCAAGTCCTGTTACAACGATCACAGTTTTAACATTCCATCCGAAAAGGGCATTTACCGGAAGAGCCAGCAGCAACAGTATTGCCCCTGTACGCATCAGCTGTGTCAGAATGTAGCATGCTGATGCATACATCCTTGCCCACGCACCGAAGCGAAGTTCCAGGTAATAATAAGCAGAGATATTTCCTACCTTCCTGTAAAGAGGTACAAAAAATTTTACCGCAGCAAAAGATGCGACAGGAATTGATAAACTGAAAACAAATGCATTCCAGTTTGTCATATATGCCTTGCCCGGCAGAGCAAGAAAGCTTATACTGCTTACAAATGTTGCAAAGATTGACATTCCCACGACCCAGGCAGGAATTTTTCCGCTTCCCGATGTAAACTGAGCTGATGTTTTGTTCCTGAAGAAGAATGAGGCTCCAAAGGCGACATTACCTATTATCAGGACAAAGAATACAATTGCATCGAGTAAAGAAAGCTTCATGAAATCAGGCTTGAAAACATTTTTACGATTTGATTACCGGATAAATTTACAATTTAAATATTAGATTTGTATAAGTCAATTTTCAGGAATGTTCTATACATTATAACCTGAACTATGCATAATTCTATTTCGACAGACCATCCATGGCATGGCATTGATCCCGGCAAAGAGGTACCTGCCTGTGTCAGGTGTTTCATTGAAATACCAAAAGGATCAAAAGGGAAATATGAACTTGACAAGGTGTCGGGCATTTTACGGCTCGACAGGGTACTCTTTTCTTCGGTTCATTACCCGGCTAATTACGGATTTATACCGCAAACTTATTGTGACGACCACGATCCGCTTGATATTCTGGTGATCTGTTCGATAGATGTTTTCCCCTCCTGCATAATTGAAGCTAAGGTGATAGGAGCAATGGAGATGATTGATCAGGATGAAAGGGATGTCAAGATCATTTCTGTAGCCAGGAATGATATGTCGGTGAATTATATCAATCAACTTTCAGAATTGCCGCCTCATACCCTTGTTGAACTTAAGAAGTTCTTTGAGGATTATAAGAAGCTCGAGCATAAGGACGTTACGGTTGAGGAGTTTATCGACCGCGAAAAGGCTTACGAAATAATAATGGACGGATTAAAATTATACAGTGAAAACAAGCAAAAACTGATATAATCCTCTAAGATGAATTACGGATACTTTGACTCATATAATTATAACTCACCCTCCGGTGGGAAAAAAAGTCTCTGGGAAAAAATAATTCATTGCAACAGGCTCTATTTTACGTTTAAATATGCAGTAGTTGTTCTTAAAACAAGAAGACAGGCGATAAAAGGAAATTATGATACAAAAGCATGGGCTGATTCATCCATCTATATTTTCCGGTTTATCGAAAAAGCCGGTGGGGTATACCGGATCTCGGGGATGGAAAATATTTCTAAGGATCCCGGACCGGTAATATTCATCGGCAACCATATGAGCACTCTTGAGACAATGGTGCTACCGGGAATTATTGCACCTCACCGTGAGCTTACATTTGTTGTAAAGGAGAGTCTTGTCCGGCATCCTCTCTTCGGTCATGTAATGCGATCAAGAGATCCTATAGTTGTCGGAAGGACAGATCCCAGAAAGGATTTCGAAGAGGTTATGACAAAAGGGATGGAGCTCCTGTCAAA
>CAZCQC010000373.1:0-16787 GCA_964500155.1 uncultured Rikenellaceae bacterium
ACAGGCTGGTAGTTTTTCAGGACATGTCGAATGGTACTTCATTCATGACAAAATCAACTGCCCCCTCAAAAGAGAATATAAAATGGGAAGATGGTAAAGAGTATCCCCTTATTAAGCTGGAGATCTCAAATACTTCTCATCCATTTTATACAGGAAAAATGAAACTTGTCGATACTGCAGGTAGGGTTGACAAATTTATGAACCGTTATAAGGACCGCGTTGTTAAGAAGAAATAACTCTGAAAAGAAGAGACTGATCCCGGTAAGATAACCGGGATTTTTTTTTACCCCTATCCCGATAGTTATCGGAACCCCTAAAGGGGACGAGACAAAACTTTACTGGCACAATGATTGCTTACCTACTATTCTGGCTCTTAGTGAAAAATATTGTGTAAATTTGGCAGCTTTTGTGTGACTAATGGAAAAAAAATTCAGGAGACCCCTAAATGAAGTATTACTTCCCGACATGCTTGACGGAGACGGAGATATTGTACCTATTATTGCTGACGGGGAGGATGGCGACCTTGAGGATATTGATGTTCCCGATTCAATACCAATACTTTCGCTAAGGAATACAGTCCTGTTTCCCGGAGTGGTGCTCCCAATTTCAATTGGAAGACCCCGGTCGGTTCAGCTTATCAAAGATGCATACCGGACCGATAAAATTGTCGGTACCGTAGCCCAGAAAGATCCTGATACAGAAAATCCTGCTTTTGAGGAACTCCATAATATTGGTACTATAGGCCAGATTGTTAAACTTCTTGAAATGCCTGATGGTTCAACTACTGCAATAATCCAGGGTCGTAAAAGAATGGTTCTGAACGAGCTGATAACCGATAATCCCTATTTTATTGCCAGGGTAAGAACCATTCCTGAAATTAAGCCCGAATTTCCCAGCAAGGATTTTGATGCGATTGTGGGATCTCTTAAAGACCTGTCGCTAAAGATAATCAAGATCAATCCAAATATCAGCCCTGAAGCATCATTTGCAGTCAAAAACATTGAGAACAACACATACCTTATAAATTTCATTTGCTCCAACACCGACATAAAGGTACAGGACAAGCAAAAGCTTCTGGAGGTAAACAACCTGCGCGACAGAGGTTTTATGCTTCTCGAGTTTCTTGTACAGGAGATTCAGGTTCTTGAGCTCAAAAACGAGCTTCAGTCAAAGGTAAAAAGCGACCTCGACCAGCAGCAGCGGGAATTCCTTCTTCACCAGCAAATGAAGACGATTCAGAATGAGCTGGGAGGTAACCCCCTGGAGAAAGAGATTGAGGAGTACAGGAAAAAGGGAGAAACAAAGAAATGGACCGAGGAGGTTAAGAGTACCTTTGAAAAGGAACTTGTAAAGCTCAGCCGGCTTAATCCTGCGGCAGCAGAGTATTCGGTGCAGGTCAACTATGTTCAGACACTACTTGATCTTCCCTGGGGTTTCTTTACCGAAGATAATCTTGATCTGAACAATGCAAGAAGAGTGCTGGATGATGATCATTTTGGCCTTGATGAGGTTAAGGAAAGAATATTAGAACATCTCGCAGTCCTGAAGCTTAAAGGCGACCTAAAGTCACCTATTCTCTGCCTCTACGGACCTCCCGGAGTGGGGAAAACCTCTCTTGGTAAATCCGTTGCCAAAGCTCTTAGCAGGAAATATGTCAGAATGTCACTCGGAGGACTGCATGATGAGGCAGAAATAAGGGGACACAGAAAGACTTATATCGGAGCCATGCCCGGACGTATAATCCAGAACCTCAAAAGAGCCGGATCATCAAATCCTGTTTTTATTCTTGACGAAATAGACAAGGTTGGACAGGATTTCAGAGGTGATCCCTCATCTGCCCTTCTTGAAGTTCTTGATCCTGAACAAAACAGCACCTTTTTTGATAATTTCCTTGAAATGGAGTACGACCTTTCAAAGGTACTCTTCATTGCAACTGCAAACACACTGTCAACTGTCAGTCCCGCCCTGAAAGACAGGATGGAACTTATTGAAATAACTGGCTACCTTGTTGAAGAAAAGCTTGAGATTGCCCGCCAGCATCTGCTTCCAAAGCAACTTGAAAATCATGGAGTTAAAGCCGATCAGCTTTCTATAGGGAAAAAGGTGATGGAGACGCTTATCGACAAATATACAAGGGAATCGGGAGTCAGAGAGCTTGACAAGAAACTGGCGAAGATTGTAAGGGTGACGGCTAAAAACATAGCATCTGAAATTGATTATGATCCGGAGCTTTCAGAAAAAGTCCTTACTGAAATCCTTGGCCCCCAAAAATTCATACGTGATATCTATGCAGGGAACGACCAGGCCGGAGTGGTTACAGGCCTGGCCTGGACCGCAGCCGGCGGTGAGATACTTTTTGTCGAAACCAGTCTGAGCAGGGGAACTGGTAAGCTTACCCTTACAGGTAACCTTGGAGAGGTGATGAAAGAATCGGCCGTGATCGCTCTTGAATACCTTAAATCCAATGCTGAACTACTGGATCTTCCGGATAATTTCTCGGAGAAGTGGAACATCCACATCCATGTTCCTGAAGGTGCTATACCAAAAGACGGTCCTTCGGCAGGGATAACAATGGCCGCTTCAATTGCTTCGGCATTTACTCAGAGGAAGGTTAAGAAATACCTCGCAATGACCGGAGAAATTACCCTGAGGGGAAAAGTGCTGCCTGTAGGTGGAATCAAAGAGAAAATACTTGCTGCCAAAAGAGCAAAAATAAGGGAAATAATCGTGTCGGAGGAAAACAGGAAAGATGTTGAAGATATAAAAGAGATCTATATTAAAGGTCTGAAGTTTCACTTTGTCGATTCAATTATGGAAGTGCTTGAGCTTTCTCTTCTGAAACAAAAGGTAAAGAATCCCAAAAACATATCATTTGAATGAAAAAAATAGCTGTTTTCCCGGGCTCTTTTGATCCGTTCACTGTCGGACACGAAGGAATAGTACTGAGAGCTCTTGGCTTGTTCGATGAAATCATAATTGCCGTGGGGGCAAATGCCCTCAAGAAAAGCTATTATCCTCTCAGCGTCAGAAAGGAAATGATTACTAAAGTCTTTCAGAATGAGCCGAGGATATCAGTTGATCATTACGAAGGACTGACTGTCGACTTCTGCAGGAAAAATGGTGCAAATTTTCTGCTGAGAGGATTAAGAACGGCGGCTGACTTTGAATTTGAAAGAGCTATTGCACAGGTTAACAGGGCTCTGACACCTGAGGTTGAATCTGTGTTCCTTTTAACTATACCGGAACATACACCCATAAACTCAACAATCGTCCGCGATATTATCAGAAGCGGAGGAGATGCATCAAGATTTGTTCCTTCCGCGATTAACCTGAAGGAATACAAAGGAGAAGATCTCTAAAATCAATGTTACTGGCTGCCGGGTGGGGCCTTTTGGTATAATCTTCTTACTGGGAACAACTAGTAACAAGCAACAAGCAACCAGCAACTGAAATACCCGGGGTCAGGTTCTCAGAATCGAGTTATTTATTAGATCCATCAGCGACAACCAGGCACTGCCTTTAATTCTGCTTAAATCATCGGGCGATAGCCATTCTACCTTTGTTATGCCTTCATCAATCTGCGGATCTGTTATCATCGGACCTTCATATTTCATCAGAAACCAGCTGGTCTTCTTCAGATATGATATACCCTCCCAGCTATAGGTGTGGTAACTGGGCTGAAGTGACTTAACAAGCGAATGACCTGTTATGCCACACTCCTCATTCACTTCCCGCAATGCACACGCCTCAGGTTCCTCACCAGTTTCAATATGTCCTTTTGGAAGATCTAGCTTGCCCTTCTTTTCGATGAACAAATATTTACCTGAAGAATGTCTTACAAGTCCGCCGGCTGCACCCACTTCAGTGAAATAAATCCTGAACATCTTCCATATATGCCTGATGTTGGGCCCGTAGACATTGATTGAGTGGATAGAACTGTCAGCCTGGAATTCCGTTATTAATTTATAAAGTTCGTTAGTTGCGTAAAATTTATGGAATAAGGAGTATTTTTGTAAACGGTCAGGCTCTTCACTGATCATTATGAATCTATTTTCAAAATGAACTTTATACATCTTTGAATGGAAAATAGTGCTAAAAAGATCGCCGAATATCTTCTACAAATTAAAGCAATTAAATTACAACCGTCAAATCCTTTTACATGGGCTTCCGGATGGAAATCACCTATTTATTGCGATAACCGCAAAACCCTTTCATTTCCTGATGTAAGGTCGTTTATCAGGGACTCTTTTGCTGAGATAATAAACTCCTTCTTTCCCAAAGCTGAGCTGATAGCAGGAGTTGCCACGGGCGCTATTGCGCACGGGGTACTTGTTGCCGAGAAACTTGGATTACCCTTTATTTATGTAAGGTCAGAAGCTAAAGAACATGGTCTGGGGAACCAGATTGAGGGCTATTTTGAACCGGGCCAGAAAGTTGTTGTCATTGAGGATCTTATTTCAACCGGGGGCAGCAGCCTTGGTGCCGTCAAAGCTCTAAGGGAAGCAGAATGTGATCTTCTGGGCATGGCAGCTATTTTTACATATGAATTTAAAAAAGCTGAAGACGGCTTTACTGCTGCAAAATGCAAGCTTCATACTCTCAGTAACTATACTGAACTTATATCGGCTGCCGTCGGATCGGGATATGTCAGCGAACAGGATGTTGAGACACTTAAGCAGTGGCGGATGGATCCTTCGGCATGGGGACTTAATCGTTAAAACCATGCCTGATATTTCAGAATTTAAAAGCAGGAAAGGAAAGCTGAACTGTACCCGGTCGGAAATATTTGATTTTGTGACGGATATCAGGAATTTCAGGCAATTTGTTCCGGAAGGAACTATTGATGACCTGCAGATTGCCGCGGATTCATGCAGTTTTAATATTTCCCCACTTGGAAAAGTAAACTTCAGCCTGTCGGAGAAAAGACCTCAGGATAAGGTTGTTTATAGTGGCACAGTTTTGCAATCAAATGATTTTTCCCTGGTTCTTGATATCACGGAAAACAGTACCGGCAAGGCGGAAGTGAACCTGAATCTCACCGCGCAACTGAATCCCCTTCTCAAAATGATGGCTGCGAAACCCATTGGCAATTTTCTCGAAAAACTGATCGATGAGATGGAAAGGTTCGAGAGCTGGCAGACAATAAAATAGACAACGTGGCTTGTTACCGGTTGCTGGTTGCATGTTGTTTTACCTCGCACCCCGCACCTCGCATCCTGCATCCTTTTTACCTGCCAAATTCAATTTCTTTAAATGAGAATTCCCTGAAATTCCCGGTAGGCTCCTCAATTCTCAGACAGCCTGAATCAGTAACCGAAACAATCCTTCCATCAAAAAGTCCGGTTCCGGATTTGAATCTGTGCCATCTGTTTAACATGTAAAGAGATGTGATATATTCGTTCCTCAGTAAATCCCAGTTTCCGGAGATTACCTGTTTGTAACGAAAGTCAAGGAAGCCTGCAATCTGTTTCAGGCAAAAATTCGGATCATGCTCCTTCCCGGTTATGAGCTTAAGTGAGACAGGATTCGGGATCTCTTCAGGAAATTCTTCCTGGTTAATATTCAGTCCGATGCCGGCTATCGAATTAACGATGGTATTTGAGATTATAGAGTTCTCAATCAGGATACCTGCTATTTTGTCATCCCCGGCATAAATATCATTTGGCCATTTGATTTTACAGTCAGGGACCACTGTTTTTAAGAAATCGCATATGCCAAGTGAAACAAATATGGAAATGATGAACTGGTCGACGGGCTGGACCATCAGAGGATACAATACTATACTGAATAACAGATTTTTACCTTCTTCACTTACCCACCTGTTACCTTTTTGCCCCCTGCCTGCCGACTGATAATCCGAATAAATGATTGTACCCTCGGAAACTGAATCAGACTGTATCAAACCGGAAGCGTGGGTATTGGTTGATTCAATCTTTTTGCAGTAGATAAGCCGGGATCCGATTATCATCAACAGGAAGTATTACTTTTTATATGTCAAAATTACCGTTATTTCAGAGGATTAAGCTGGTGGCACTGAAATTGTAATTAGAGATTTACAATGACAAAAATACAGATAAAAGTTTGTACTTTTGCATTTTGATTATAAACGGAAAATTGTTTGATGAAAAAAAGACAGGATGGACCTGAATTACTCCTGGGAGCTATATTAAAGGGCATATTTGAGAAGAAGGGACAGGATGTTCTTAAAATTGATCTGAGGAAACTTGAAAACAGAATAACTGATTTTTTTATAATCTGCCACGGGTCTTCCATTAGCCAGGTAGATTCTCTCTGCGATTCAGTAGAAGATATAGTCAGAAAAGAGGCTTTAGAAAGCCCATTGCATGTCGAGGGACTCGAAAACTGTTTCTGGGTCCTTCTCGATTACGGGAATGTCGTCGTTCATGTCTTTCTTGAGGAGTACAGGCATTTTTACAGCCTTGAATCTCTTTGGGCTGATGCCTCGATGGAAGCGATTAAAGATAACTTAAGTTAAGAAATTATTTATGGCCGATAACGATAGCAACAATAAAAACAAAGGGCCCCTGAAGCCTCCGGATAAAAGCCTGAAGCCGAAATTCAATTCAAATTGGATTTTTGCCATTCTTATAGTCTCTTTTCTTGCCATTAATCTGTTTTACGGCGGGAGCAAGACAATACCCAAAGTCCAGATACCAGAAATCAAGAAGATGATCACAAACCGTGACATTGAAAGGATAGTTGTTATCAATAAAGAGTTCGCCGAAATATTTCTCAAGAAAGAGGCTGTTGAATCCGGAAGATATCCTGATCTCCCGAAAAACAATAATGGGAAAATGGGATTCGGTGCTCCTAAGGCAAATTTTACACATAATATCGGAGATGTTGCCACATTTGAGAGCTTTCTTCTCGAAGAACAAAAAAAAGCTGGCATTGAGGATAACGATATTATCTATACTGAGACCGATACCCGTCCCAACTACTTTGGCCAGATCCTGGGATGGACATTACCCTTCATAATATTTATTTTTTTCTGGATATTCATGATGAGACGGATGTCAGGTGGGGCAGGTGGAGGTGCCGGAGGAATATTCAGCGTTGGGAAATCAAAAGCCCAGATCTTTGACAAGGAATCCAATGTGAAATTAAATTTCAATGATGTTGCCGGACTGGAGGAAGCGAAGACTGAAGTGATGGAGATTGTTGATTTTCTCAAAAATCCTAAGAAATATACCCAGCTTGGCGGCAAAATTCCGAAAGGAGCATTGTTGATAGGACCTCCGGGCACAGGAAAAACACTGCTTGCCAAGGCTGTTGCTGGTGAAGCCAATGTCCCTTTCTTTTCGATTTCAGGTTCCGATTTTGTGGAAATGTTTGTTGGAGTAGGCGCCTCAAGGGTCAGGGATCTTTTCAAACAAGCCAAGGAAAAGGCTCCCTGTATTGTCTTTATCGATGAAATTGACGCTGTTGGACGGGCCAGAGGTAAGAATGTGAATTTCGGATCAAATGATGAAAGGGAGAACACCCTTAATCAGCTTCTTACCGAAATGGATGGCTTCGGGACGAATATGGGAGTAATTATTCTTGCCGCAACGAACAGGGCAGATATTCTCGACAGGGCGCTTCTGAGGGCCGGGAGGTTTGATCGTCAGATCCATGTTGAGCTTCCTGATATTGTTGAAAGAGAAGCAATTTTTAAAGTACACCTGCGCCCGATAAAACTCGAAAAGGGCTTTGATATAACATTTCTCGCCAAACAAACACCCGGCTTCTCAGGTGCCGATATCGCGAATGTTTGCAATGAATCTGCACTGATCGCTGCAAGGAAAAACAAAACTGTGGTTGAAAAGCAGGACTTTCTTGATGCTATTGACAGAATTGTAGGCGGACTTGAACGGAAAAGCAAGATCATCTCAATGGTCGAAAAGAAAACCATCGCCTATCACGAAGCAGGCCATGCCACGGTTAGCTGGCTCCTTGAATATGCAAGTCCGTTGCTTAAGGTAACAATAATTCCCCGGGGGAGAGCCCTGGGTGCGGCATGGTACCTGCCTGAAGAAAGGCAAATTACGACCCGCGAACAACTTCTTGATGAGATGGCTTACGCTCTTGGAGGAAGAGCATCAGAACAAATCGTATTCGGGAAGATTTCCACCGGAGCTCTGAGCGATCTTGAGAAGATAACCAAGCAGGCTTATGCAATGGTATCATTTTTCGGGATGAGTGATAAAGTGGGAAATATAAGTTTTTATGACTCTTCAGGCCAGTCTGACTATGGATTCACAAAGCCCTACAGCGAGAAAACTGCAGAACTGATCGACCAGGAGGTAAAGCAAATTATTGAGGAATCATACGTTCGTGCACAGGATGTCCTGAAAAACAATATGGAAGGATTGACAGAGCTTGCTGAATTACTCCTCGAAAAGGAGGTTATCTTCAGCGAGGATCTCGAAAGGATCTTTGGCAAAAGAAAAGCAGATATTCTGAAGGAAGAAAGAGAATCCGCAGTGAAAAATGAACTTGCTTTGAAATCGGCTAAAGAAACTATTGGAGCCATAGGACCTGTTATAACTCAAATAAAGGAACCCGTGATAGATCCAGGAAAAGAGAAAAAAATTTCCGCGAAAGAGAAAAAGACTTCCGAAAATACTACTAAGAAGGCTAAGGGAGAAAAGGCAAAAAGCAAAAAATAGTTGTTTTGGGCAATTTTTATACGAGGACACTTACTGCTGTATGGATAGTTATTTTTATCCTGGGAGGCTTCTGGCTGCACCCGGTCTCTTTCTTCATTACAGGTCTGGTGCTTCTTGCCGGAGCTCAGTATGAATATTACCTTTTGATAAAAAACACCGGGATCCGTCCACAGATAGTAACCGGGATTTTAACCGGCTGTTCGCTCTATATTGTCTCCACACTTGTTGCTGCCGGATTAGTCGATAAGAAGTATTTCCTGTTCATTATACCTCTGACGCTGATTATTATGATTACCGAGCTCTACAGAAAACAGGAAAGACCATTCGATTCACTGGCTCATACTTTTTTCGCCCTTCTTTATATTGCAGTGCCCTTTTCCCTGTTCCCGTTCTCGGCATTTTCAAGAACAGGTTTCAGCTCATTGCTGGCTCATCCCGATATCGTTTTTTCACCTGGTATTGTTGTCGGGTTTCTTCTGCTTTTATGGGCAAATGATACCGGAGCTTATATTACCGGAGTAACACTGGGAAGGCACAGGCTGATGGAACGAATATCGCCAAAAAAATCATGGGAAGGATTTTTTGGCGGAATGATAATAGCTGTTATGGTTGCATGGCTGCTGTCAGGCTGGCTGGGAGTCGTGGATACTGCAGGATGGATTATCATTTCCTTGATAATTTCAATTGCAGGAACATTCGGGGATCTCATTGAATCCATGCTGAAAAGAAGCATTGACGTTAAGGATTCCGGGTCAATTCTGCCGGGGCATGGAGGATTTCTGGATCGTTTTGACAGTGCTATAATTTCATTCCCCCTTGTTTATCTTTTTATTTCACTTTTTGGATGATTGATAAGTCTTAATTAGTTTTGCGCAAATTTTCTTGGAATGGCCATTCATAAGGAAGGATATAAAATTCTTGCAGGCGGATTTATAATTTTGCTTATCATTAACATTATTGCCGGGATTATCTGGTCGGATAATTCATTAGTAAAGTTGATTTTCCTTTTAACTTCCGTTTTCCTTTATATTTTCATACTTTTCTTCTTCCGTCTTCCGACCAGATTCCTTGAGCCTGACCCTGAGCTGATCTATGCTCCTGCCGACGGAAAGGTGGTTGTAATTGAAGAAACGTTTGAAAATGAATATTTTAAAGATACCCGGCTGCAGATTTCGATATTTATGTCACCTTTAAATATGCATAGCAACAAATACCCTGTTTCGGGGCATGTTAAGTATGTAAATTATCATTCAGGAAATTATATGGTGGCCTGGCATCCGAAATCTTCCGAATTGAATGAAAGGAGTACAATTGTTATTGAGACTGAAAAAGGAACTGAGATTCTTGTTCGCCAGATTGCAGGTGCTGTCGCCCGGCGTATTGTTACTTATGCTAAAGAAGGCCAGTCGGTTACACAGGGTGATGAGCTGGGATTCATAAAGTTCGGATCGAGAGTCGATGTATTTCTGCCGTTGGGGACTGAGGTTGAAGTGCCGATACTTCAGCAGGTCAAGGCTAATAAAAGTATTATTGCCAAAATCTGAAATTTATTTTCCATGAAAAGGAGTGATAATAGTGTAATAGATATTAAAACTGATATAAAGTGGATCGGGATTCTCGATTATGATATCAGAACCTTTGATATTGTAATGACCACTGAATTCGGAACAACATATAACTCATATTTCATTAATGCCGGTAAAAAAGCCGTTGTAGATGTAGCCAAGGAAAAATTCTTCGATGTTTATCTTAAGAAATTAGAGTCTGTAACCGATCCGCGGGAACTGAATTACATTATCCTTGATCATACCGAACCTGACCATTCGGGAAGCCTCAGCCGTCTTCTTGAGATCGCACCTGATGCAACCGTGGTGGGAAGCGGAAACGCGATTAGATATCTAGAGGATATCATGAATAAGCCATTCAGATCGATGATCGTTAAAGATGGTGACTCAATTGACCTGGGGAATAAAACAGTTAAGTTTATCTCTGCACCCAACCTGCACTGGCCTGATACAATCTATACTTATCTTGTGGAGGACAAGATCTTGTTTTCATGTGATTCATTCGGGGCTCATTTTTGCGACCCGGAGATTTTCAGCAAGATGAGTGCTGAATATCTGGAAGCTTTCAAATACTATTTTGATGTAATATTAAAGCCATACAGCCGATTTATGATCAGGGCAATTGAAAAGATAAAGCCGCTTGAGATTGATATCATCTGTACAGGGCATGGACCAGTTCATCGCGAAAGTCTCCGGGAGATTATTAATCTGACGGAAAAATATTCGCACGAATATCTTGAATTTGTTTCCGGCGGAGCTGCAAAAAGAGTTCTTATTGCATATGTATCGGCTTATGGCTATACCAAAAAAGCCGCGGAATATATAGCACAGGGAATCGGTGAAGCCGGTGATTTTAAGATTGATGTGGTTGATATAGAGAATATTTCTTCCTTTGACCTTGATCTGAAACTGGCTTCATCTGATGCAATTCTTACAGGCTCCCCCACCATTAACCAGAATACCCTGCTGCCGGTCTATAAACTATTTTCTTTGATTAATCCAATCCGTGACAAAGGGAAGCTTGCCGGAGCTTTCGGATCATACGGCTGGAGCGGAGAGGCACCAAAAATTATTCTTGAGAGCTTCAGGAGTCTTAAACTAAGTGTCTTTGAAGATGCGGCATCCTTTAAATTCTCACCTGGTGCCGCGAAGAGAGATATCCTTATCGGGTTTGGAAAGAGGTTTGCTCAACGGCTGCTTGAAAATTGTTCTGAAACAAAAAATCCCGGTGTGTAACCGGGATTTTTTTATTTATGAGATTATAACCTGACGTGAAATCTTATTCTTTTCTTCTTCAAATTTTGGAAGAGAGACACTCAGAATTCCGTCCTTATAGTTTGCTTCAATCTTTTCCCGGTTTACATTTTCAGGGACCTGAAAACTTCTGCAGAATGATGCATAGCTGAACTCTTTTCTCTTGTACCCATCTCCGTTATCTTCCACTTCATTTTTTGTTTCAGAAGATACTGTAAGCACATCCTCGTTAATGTCGATCTTCAGATCTTTCTTGTCAATACCTGGTACTGCAAGATCGAGCATGAATTTCTTTTCATCTTCCCTGATATTAACTGCCGGCATCGAACTTGTTTTGTTCGACATTACAGGGAAAAAATCGTCATCAAAAATACTACCCATGTAAAATGGTCTGAAATTTCTTTTTGTAATTGTTGGTAACATAGCTTTGTCCTCCACTATTTTAAGTTAAACATTTTCAATTTATCCCCATAATTTCAATTTCTGTTCCAAAATCAGTTTACTGCCATAATGGCGCAATAAATAGTTTTTATACCGACAAAATGACAGCAGGTCATTTGTGTAATTTTTAGGGAATTCCGAAATTTCTGATTAGGTTTGTATACTGAAACCCTATCAGATGAAAGCCACGCTAAAGAACATTTTGATCTTTTTCGGCATTTTGCTCTTTCTGGCTCTTTTGTGGTATTTCAGAAACATTGTCGTTTATATTTTGGTCTCAGGTGTCCTCTCGATCATGGGCAGACCCCTGGTTGATCTTTTCTGCCGTATCAAGATCTGGAAATGGCATTTTCCTCGTGTCATAAGCGCATTATTTACACTGATTATAATATGGGGGATTATAATCATGTTTTTTGTGATATTTGTACCTCTGGTAACGAAGCAGATTAATTATTTTTCGACAATTGACAGTGGAAAAATAGTCCAGATCGTTGAAGGTCCGGTCAATAAAATAGAATCAATATTAAACAACCTGAATCCACATATTTCAGAGCAGCTGTCGCTAAGGGAATATATTTCTTCCAAGATTTCGGGTATACTGAACATCGAGATGATCAAGAATTTTCTCGGGTCTCTTGTTGGTCTTCTCGGAAATGTAGTTGTTGCAATATTTTCAATAACATTCATAACTTTCTTTTTCCTCAAGGATCAGCATTTATTTTACGAATCTATCCTGATGTGGATCCCCGACAAGTATGTTGAGAATGTTACAAGAGCTCTCAATTCAATAAAAAAACTTCTGACGCGGTACCTGATAGGAATTGTAATCCAGAGCACATGCATAATGATACTGATCGATATCGGGATGACAATTATCGGTATAGATTTCCAGCAGGCACTGGTAATGGGGCTGATCCTGGGTATTCTTAATGTAATTCCTTATGTGGGGCCCTGGCTTGGTTTGTTTATAGCAATAATCATGGGAGTTGCATCGCATATAAATCAGGATTTTTCTACTGTGGTTGTTCCTCTCATTTATTATATGATAATAGTGGAGGCAATTACGCATATGATTGATAATGTTGTCTTTCAGCCTATTATATTTTCCAACAGTGTAAAAGCTCATCCGCTTGAAATATTTGTTGTTGTGCTTGCATCAGGATTTGCTGCCGGGATACCGGGTATGCTGCTCGGCATTCCTGCATACACTGCACTTCGGGTATTTGCCAGGGAGTTCTTTTACGGGTTTAAGGCGGTTCAGAAAATAACCTCCAGCTTATCAGACGGGAATCAGGATCTTGAAAAACATGTTTCTCTAATGGATGATAAAGAATGAACCAGGTATCTTACGCAATCAGCAGATTGTTCCGTTTTTACTACGATGGTTTCAGGAGTATGTCATGGTGGGGCAGGCGGGTCTGGGTAATTATACTGATCAAACTGTTTGTGATCTTCCTGATCATGAAACTCTTTTTCTTTCAGGGATTCCTTTCGGAAAGATACAGCACTGATGAGCAAAAAAGCGAATATGTATTGGATCAATTAATAAATTCAAAGTAAGAAAATGTTTGAGAGCATCGATTTTACCCTTATTGACTGGTCGAGGGCTCAGTTTGCCCTGACAGCAATATACCACTGGCTTTTTGTTCCCCTTACACTGGGCCTCTCCTTTATTATAGCCATAATGGAGTCACTTTATGTAAAGACAGGCAATGAGGAATGGAAGCGGATTACCAGGTTCTGGATGACACTTTTCGGAATCAATTTTGCAATTGGCGTAGCAACCGGAATAATCCTTGAGTTTGAATTTGGAACCAACTGGTCAAATTATTCCTGGTTTGTCGGGGACATTTTCGGAGCACCCCTGGCAATAGAAGGTATCCTGGCGTTTTTTCTGGAATCAACCTTTGTTGCGGTGATGTTTTTCGGGTGGAATAAAGTCAGCAAGAAATTCCACCTCATATCAACCTGGCTAGTTGCGATCGGAGCCAACCTTTCGGCTTTATGGATCCTTGTTGCCAATGCCTGGATGCAAAATCCCGTAGGCATGGTCTTTAACCCGGATACAGCAAGGAATGAAATGGTAAGCTTCTGGGATGTGCTTTTCAATGAGGTGGCAGTCAGTAAATTCCTCCACACGATTTCATCGGGATTCCTGCTCGCTTCTATGTTTGTACTGGGGATAAGTGCCTGGTATCTTTTACAGAATCGTGAACATATCCTGGCAAAAAGGAGTATACTTATTGCGGGGATTTTCGGCCTTTTATCATCTCTTCTGGTTGCATATACCGGCGACAACTCAGCCAGGACATTGTCAGAAGCCCAACCGGTCAAGTTTGCTGCTTTTGAAGCCCTTTACGAAGGAAAACAGAATGCCGGTCTGGTTGCCATAGGCATCCTGAAAAGATCGGACTTGAAGATAGGAGAGAAGGAGGTTAACGATTTTGCATTCAGGATTGAGATCCCCGGATTTCTTTCGGTAATGACAAAAGGAGATAAAAACGCTTTTGTTCCCGGAATATATGATCTTGTAAACGGCGATGCCTCAAAAGGTATTTTATCAGTCACGGAAAAGATTGAACGGGGGAAAAAAGCAAGGGATCTGCTGATTGAATTCAAGGCGGCAAAGAAGAATAACGACACTCAAAAGGCAGAGGGAATTTCAGGGATGTTCCGCGATAAAAAGTTCATTGATAACTATTTCAGGTATTTTGGATACGCATTTCTTGAAAAGCCTGAAGACGTTATACCAGGAGTAAAAACGTCATTTTACTCATTTCATATTATGGTGATGCTCGGGTTTTACTTTATCCTGGTTTTTGTTATGGCTCTATACTTCATTTACAGTGGAACCCTCCTGAAAAAAAGATGGTTCCTCTGGATTGCCCTCTGGTCAATACTGCTTCCTTATGTTGCAGGCGAACTGGGCTGGGTGCTTGCGGAAATGGGTCGTCAGCCCTGGATTATCCAGGATCTGATGCCGGTTTCCGCAGCTGTTTCAAACATCAGCTCAGGATCCGTTATGACAACCTTTGCCCTTTTTGCAATTCTGTTTACCGTTTTGCTTATTGCTGAAATATCAATTATGATCCGACAGATAAAACTTGGCCCCAAACATTAGGAGGATAAAACATGACAACTATAATATCATATATTTTCCTGCAGCATTACTGGTGGATGATCATCTCCCTGCTGGCAAGCCTGCTTGTGTTCCTGATGTTTGTTCAGGGCGGACAATCCATGATCTTTTCACTTCCAAAGAATAATCTTCAGAAGACTATGATAGTCAACGCTATGGGAAGGAAATGGGAGTTCACATTTACAACACTTGTCACTTTCGGAGGTGCCTTTTTTGCGTCATTTCCCTTGTTCTACTCCGCCAGTTTCGGAGGGGCATACTGGGTTTGGATTGCAATACTGTTCAGCTTCATTATTCAGGCTATTGCTTATGAATACAGATCGAAACCTGCAAATGTCCTTGGACAAAAAACCTTTGATGTTTTTCTGTTCCTGAATGGTTCTCTCGGACCTTTCCTAATCGGTGTAGCTGTTGCCACTTTCTTTACAGGCGCTCAATTCAGCCTCAATGAAATGAACCAGGTTAAATGGGCAACCCCCTGGCACGGACTTGAGGCCCTCCTGAATGGCAGAAATCTTGCTCTGGGACTTGCAGTGCTGTTCCTTGCAAGGACCAATGGTCTGCTTTATCTGATAAATTCAGTTGATGACAGGGAGCTGGTTGAACGATCGGGCAGCAAACTGCTCATGAATGCTATTGTTTTCCTTGTGTTTTTCCTTTTCTTCGTCATAACACTGCTGGTTTCAAAAGGTTTTGCCTATGACCAGACTACCGGGACTGTGAGTATGGAAAATTTTAAATATCTTCATAACCTGCTTCAGATGCCGGTGGTGCTGATAATTTTTCTGGCAGGTGTGATTGGGGTTCTGTATGGTATCGGTATTACGATTTTTAAAGGCAGACGGACAGGAATCTGGTACACAGGATCCGGAACATTGCTTGCAGTTTTTGCCCTGTTCCTGGTCGCAGGTTTCAACGGAACAGCTTTTTACCCGTCATCTTATGATCTAAATAGTTCACTGACTATAAACAAAGCCTCTTCAAGTCTGTTTACTTTGAAGACAATGATGTTTGTGTCCTTCATTGTTCCCCTGGTTATCGGGTATATATGGTACGCCTGGAAATCAATAAACAATAAAAGGATTACGGAAGACGAAATGAAAACTGAAGGGCATATTTACTGATGCCTCTAACCCTTAACCAGTTTAATATAAATAGACTATTAATATTATGTACATAACCGGAATATTGCAATACCTGATCTGGCCGGCATTCATCATAGCAAGCTGGTTTATTATTAAAGCTGGATTAGACTATTACGAAAAGAAGTTTACTGATGACCGATAAACGAGGAATGGGATAAAGCCCTGATCGTTTATAGTTCGATAGCTACGGCCTGAAGGCCATAGCTAAAGCACTGTTTTCATGATAATCTGAAAAGTACCGCTTCAGACTGCAGTTGAAGTGCTGGTTTTTTGATAACCTGAAAACTACCGTTTCAAGTCGCAGAAGTGAATCCTGATTTATAAATGAACTTTAGTCCTGTAACTGGTTGTGATCAGCGAAACTATAATATAAATCGGTATTATCAGTGGAGCTGCCGCAAGTCCGAAGATTATGAACGAAATCAGGACCAGACCGATCAGAATATACCTTCCTTCGTTTCCCCTTAAATTCAAGTTTTTGAATTTAAGAGATAATAACGGAATCCTTGTTACCATTAGAAGCGATAAAATAACCGTATAAATAAGCAGTGCTGCCGTCGACCCTGTTAAT
>CAZCQC010000374.1:0-7060 GCA_964500155.1 uncultured Rikenellaceae bacterium
CTTTTCGATAAATACATCCAGGTTTTCATTCAGGATTTTGGCATCGGCGCTGCTTCCATAACAGTTGTAGCTGTTCCAGCCTAGTAAAGGAGCATATGTTTTACTGGAAGGTTGAGTAATTGTCTGGCTATTAGATATCACAGATAAAAGCACAAACAAAATCAGGCTTGAAATCCATCTTTGCAGGTTGTTCATTTTATTATTTTATTTAGTTGTGAATTAGTAATATAATTCGAGATCTGTGCATTTTTTTATATTTAGACTTATTATTCTTTACTTATCTTTATAAATGCTACTCCATGCCATGGAACATCAACTTCGAAAGTATTTTCATACGATCCAAAACTCTTTTGCCTCCAGACATCTCTTACATTTGCTTTTCCGGCCATTCCTATTTCATTAAGGCTGATTTTTATTTTCTTTGGCAATCTCTGTGGATCCCATTCAAAATAATCAGCAGGAACAGGAGGATTGCCTGACACATAAAAAAGGCCAACAGCTTTGGATCCATCTTCCAGGTCCTTTACCATAATTAATTCATTATCTGCATATTTCAGGATCTTTGCCTGACGGCCAAGAACATCCTGATTAATATCAATTACTTCATTATTGCATAATACATTTAGGGTAAATTTGTCAAGCTTTGACATATCTCCGCTAAAGATCAGGGGGGAAGCCATTAATGACCACATAGACATGTAGGTATATTGTTCATCTGGGGTAAGGCTGGTTTTTTCACCTTCACCCATTGAATTTGCACTTCCGACCCATCCAATTAGGATATAATCGGGATCATTCCACGCACCCGGACGGGCATATTCGCCGTGACTGGCATTGCTAATTCCAATATTAAAGAAACCCGGCATAGTACTTGAGGACTCCAGTCCCAGGTCACCAGTGGTGCGCCACGAATTGCCAACATCACCTGCCCATTTCCACGATTCCCCCATGCCATACTGACAGAGATTAAAAACGATATCACGGTCAACCTTTTGAAGTTGCGACCACATGAGTTTATATGGGGCTTTGAAATCCTCAATAGTTCTGCCTTTAACCACGCTTCCATACGAGCACCAGTCATACTTGAGGAAATCATATCCCCAGCCAGCAAAAGTTTCAGCATCCTGCATTTCGTGTCCCAGGCTACCGGCAAATCCTGCACATGTTGTCGGGCCGGGCGAGATATACAGCCCTGCTTTCAGACCCTTATCATGAATATATGAAGTCAGTCCTTTCATATCGGGAAATCTTTTATTTGGCAGGATTATCCCGTTTTCATCACGTAATGGTCCTCCAAGATCTGGGTCATCTGATTGTTCTTTTCTCATCCAGCAGTCATCAATATTTACATACTGATATCCATTATCAGCCATTCCTGACGATATCATGACATCTGCAGCGAGACGCATTAGTGAATCACTTATACGGTTATAATGAATATACCAGCTGTTCCAACCCATGGGAGGAGTGAGCGCCAGAGTATTCCCAACAACAATTGTCAATGGACGCCTGGACTCCCCTTTGTTATTTTTTGCAACTAATTCGACATTATATCTGCCCGGTTTTGAAATACTTCCGGTTATGATCCCCGTTTCTCTATTCAGTTTCAGTGATCCGGGAAGTCCTTTAACATCAAATGACATTGGTCTTTCACCTGTTGCGGGAATACGGTAGAGAAAAGGAGAGCGGAGGCGCATTCCAAAGATCTTTGGTCCATTAACACGTGGTTCTGCAGGCGCTGCGGGTGTAAGGACCTCGCCCTCTGCAATATTATTTGGAGGTACCGGAGCGGGTACTATTCCCGAATATTCGATTTTAGTGTCGATCCAGTCCGCATAATCTCTTGAATTACCGTCGTTCGCATCAGATACCAGTAACCCGATCTTTGAAATTTCACTTATATCCAGATCCGCAACTTTAGCAGTGTCCCCCTTCCTCATCAGCCCGCTTTCCCAAAGGATCTTCTTATCACCAAGAATATAAAAGATTACTGAACCGCTCTCATTTGAGCTATCATCCACACCAACTTTTGAGTGGAATGATTTTCCAGTCCTGTTAACATTGATCAGATAAGAACTTGTGGCAATAGTTCCCACACCACGCGAATAAACCTGATTCCCAACTGATAAAGGAGTCTCTTTAAACGATTTGTTTATCTGAGGGATTCCCCAGCCGGTTTTCATACCTGATAGATCCAATTCATCAAGAAAGATATTCTTTTTTGATCCTGTACATGAGGAGAGAAGAAAAAGAAGAGAGCAGATAATTAAAAAGTTGGAGACTGTTTTCATATTTTTAATGACTAAAATTAAAACTTTTAAAATGCAATTTCTGAAACCAAATAATAGCCTTCTGAATCCCTAAGTTGTTCCTTCAATCCAACCTCCACGGGTTTTTCCGATCTGGTATCAAACAACTGTATTGCAAGACTGTATGTACCTTTGAGTTTTCCTTTGATATCTGTTGAATAGCTCTCAGTATAAGGTACATCGGGAAGCCAGTTTTTGTTTCCGGAGTTCTGGATGTTGAAATAAACCGATTTGCCTGGCTTTTTTACGTTGGTTAATTTACCTTTTAACTGGTATACAGAATATGCAGGGGCAACACCTTTGTTCAACCATTCAATATCGAAATCAAAGGACGAATTTGTTAATTTTTTTAGTGTTACAGATTTTGGGAAATACCAATAACCGCAAATATTTAGCATCTCTTTTGTAAACTCAGGGTTGTCGCTTAGCCATTCACCCAAATAACCATGAAAACCGACATAAGTTGGCCGGATAATCTTCACAGCATTACGAAAAACATCAGCACCAGTTACCTTGTATTCCGGAATTATTCCTGCTCCGTTTTTACCAGGCCAGTATCCGTTACTTTTTACTTTTCCATAATGTTCCAATTCAAAAACGGTTGGCATGATTCTGTAAACCTCTGCAAAAAACTCCGGATGCCTCACTGTCCAGGTGTCAAGATCGTTCTGCATATAACCCTGAACCATCGGGCTGTCGTCGCGCAAGGAGAAGCCGTTTTCGAGGGCATAATTCAGCAATTCCATTTTCTCTTTTTCCGATTTTGTTGAAGCCAGCAAATCGTCAGTGACGATCAATTGTGTGTTTTTGTAATGTTTTAAATAAAGGTTTATGTGTGTTTTAACCTCATTCAGTGTAGGCGGAATCCGGGTTGAACTCCAGGTATGGCCTTCGCCCCAATCACCAATGCTGCCAACATCAACATAACGAACCCATGGCTTACCATCGTATTTTTTGGCAAAAGCCTTGTGGAAATTATCGAGTTTTTCGAGATAAACCGGATCATCCCAAACAGGAGTCCAGGATGCGCTGCCAAATTCGGGACGCTCGATTCCTTTGGCACCTGCTTTAACAACCCAGTAAGGTGTTGCATAGCGAATCCCGTCTATTTCAACTGGAACACTGCCCGGTGAAGCACCGGTTTCCTTGCACGAAATCCGGAATGAAATCTTGTAACCCATTGGTACATATTTTTTCACAATGTCGTCAATGTACGACCAGTCAAATTTGCCTTCTTCCGGTTCAAGATAGGCCCATGCTAAACGCAGGTACAGATGATCCATTCCCGGAAAATTGGTTAAATCCTTTTCATCCTGAATCAGATATTTATTGATACCATTATCGAGCATGTGATGATACCACCCTTTATCGGGATTGGCCAGAGGACGGACAGTATCCCATTTGGCGGAGAGATCTGTTTTCTGTACCTGAGTATATATAGATACATCACTTATTTCAAGCAGTTCTCCTGAATAAAGTTCAGTTAGCGTTAATGTAAAGCCTTGGGATTTAAGTTCTCTACCTGTTAATGTGGCAACCACTTTTCCATCAATTGACTTTACATGATAAGTTTTTAAAGGGTCAAGCCAGTTAACTGTAACAATTCGTTTTGAATCAATGGCACCATGACGAAATACACCTATTATTCCACCATCTTTTGTTTCGGTATTGATACGCTGAAATCCATCCCACATTCCTTCCATCGGCTCTCCGAATCCGGGCAGATCCTGACGAAAACTCATGATACCGTATTTTGTTTCCATAAGCTGAAGCCAGTCAGCATATCCACGATATTTCTTCTGTTCCTCACCGGATAGTTTTCTTGGATCACCAAGCATAATGGGAAGTGCCCCTGCAATAGATTTTATATGTGTTTCCCATCCCTGATCCTGCATTTGGGGATTACCTATTACAAGTGCCGTTGCCGGCATCGCAGGTGAGCGCCACCATGCCATATTCCGGATCCTGATATCGGTTTTTTCACCCGCGGCTCCTTCAAAATTCGACAGCCAGTCGCCTTCTGCATGTTTCACCAGGGCATAGTCTATTGCCTGTGTGCCTCCAAGTGTTTCGAAGGTACAATCAATAAACAGCTCCGGTTTAGCTGCATGCAGCTCATCAAACAACTTCCAGAGACGTTCATAATTTGTATAGAGCGATTCGTTATGATCTTTGTGACCCGGGTGATTTGTCGAATAGCAGCCCGATTGTATATGATCATAAGTATAGGCACTTGTTACTACCGCAAAATCGAGCTTGTAATATTCAATCCCGTATTCGACAGCCATTTTCAATAAAATATCTTTAATATAGTCATACCACCCTGTTCCAAAACATGCAGTATTTTTCTCCTTATCACCCGGTGCATGCAAAGATGTATGAGCTCCATTTATATCAGTAACAAACCATTCCGGATGTGCTTTGTATACTTTGCTTGAAGGAGCAGCGCTTCCTATGCTGACCCATAATCCGGGTTTCATTCCCAGAGATTTTATGTAATCAAAAACAGGCTTAAGTCCGTTGGGAAATTTCTGGTAGTCTATACCCCAGTCGCCATAACTGTCCTGCCAGCCATCATCAATAATAAACTCTTTCATTCCTGCATCTGCAGCGGCTTTTGCCAGTTCCATTACAAGCTTTTCATTAATATTTTTATAGAAAGGCTCCCATGTGTTATATACAAAAGTCGGCTTCTCTTTAAGTTCTGAGAGCCTTATTCCCATGTACTTGCGCACAAAATCGGGTACAGCAGTATTAAGTATTGCATCAGGTGTCTTTTGGTTATTGTAAACCATTGTAAAAACCTGCGGAGTTTCAAATGTTTCACCTTTTTCAATCCATTTGCGAAATGGGTAAAGAGAGTTTTTATGCGTTAGCCCTATGCAGATATCCTGTGTTTCCCGGAAGACTGAAGTATGTTTTAGTACGCCGGTTGCCTCATTTCCGAGAACAATACCCTGTTCTGTATTCATATCGTGCACAATAATAAGTGCATCCTGTTTTCCGCCATCATAATTACCTATGAATCTTCTCCTTCCGTAGTCATGGTAAATCCAGCTGTAGGTAACCGGGTAGTATCCGGGGACTTCTAACTTTTCGACATCCACCGACTCCAGTCTTACTGGCTCTTCTGTTAAATTTTTAACAATAAGGCTTTTACGTATGACAGGCGAATTGGGATATAGTAAATATTTTATTGTCAGTTCGATTTTTTTATCCTCGCTAAGAAGAATTACTGATGCACCGTTACCCTCTTTTAAATCACTGGCATCGAGGATTTTGACCAGATCCCATTTCGATTTCCCGGAATATACTACATCATCAATCTCGAATTGGAAATCTGTACAGTTATAGGAAAAGTAGTTAAACTCACCTGTAAGCGGTTTATATGAGGTAGTAACAAATGTCCCGTCAACTGTGGGTAATTGAATATTTCTCCTGACGACGCTGTTAGCGAGCACAAGTTCTGTTTTTGTCCATTTTGCAAAAGGATTGCTGCTCCAGCCAGGCTCAGGCTTAAGAGTAAGAAGGGCAAGAACAACTAAAAAGTATTTCATGATTTGTATTATTTAGAACTCCGGAATCAGTCTGATGAAAATCAAAGTTATTTAATAAATAAGAAAAATGCGAAGCTTTTTAATTACATCCTCCGAGCGACTGAAAAATATCTGGAAGGAATTTATCTAAAAGGAGTGAGCCATCCGGGAAGCTACTCATTTCAATGCCAGCGGCATTGACCTCCAATAGCCCCGGTGTCACCCGGGGAAAGGGCATAAAACGATCTCCCCACCCCTGAGGGGTGGACTTCAATTGGAAGTCAATCCCTCCGGGATTGGATATCTGTGGCGTGTCTATCTAGCCGGGGCGTAACCCGGGCTATTGGAAGGAGACACCTCTGGTGTCATTAATTCACTATATTCCCATTATCAATAAATAATTGTAAATGGCATAATATCAGAGAGTGAATTAATTCTGAAAGATGTGTACAAAGATTAGCTCCGGGTAGGAGGGAGGTAAATCAAAGCCGGAAAGGAAAAAGTTCCTGTTTTGTCCTCTTTGGCGTGACGGAGGTATGGAAATAAATTTGACTTCAGCTTTTTGCTGGTGTAACTTTGTTGATAATTAACTTATTGCGATTTCAATCTACAAAGAATCCAATGGCAGTTAACCCGATTGTTAGGAAGTGTAAATTACTTAAAAAATGAAATCAATAGTTATTTACGGATTGTTGTTAATAGAGTTGTTGTTTTTTCCAAAACAGAGTTTTTCACAGATAATTATTGATGACAATCAGCATAACGATCGAGATTTTTTTAGTAAGGTGCCAAATTCAAAAGGTTTAATGGTTTCGTCTGATTACTTAAAAAAGTTAGTCTTGCAACCATATGTTATAACACCTGATGAGACCTTTAGTGCAATTTGTGAAGTGAAAGTAACTGGCATTAAAAGCGTAGTGATACATTTTAATAATGGTATTTTCTTTTACAATAATCATCCTACGGATAGTATTGTCTTTTTCGATAATGGGCAAAATGGTGATGAAATAGCCGGCGATAATGAATTTAAGGTAACTAATTTAAAATGGGATTTTTCTTTTATCAAGATCAATAATACAACCGATATAAAATTTGAAAGCTGCGATATTAGTTATTATTTCAACAATGGGAATATTATTAAAGAAAATATAGATCCTTCATGCGGCATAAGGGTTATTAATAGACAAAAGGTCGAAATACCTTGGGTTATTAAGA
>CAZCQC010000375.1:0-2779 GCA_964500155.1 uncultured Rikenellaceae bacterium
GAAATGACAAGCAGTCCTGGATTGTTGTTTATTTTTGCCGGTCCACTGGTATTCTTTGGAGCAGCTTCTGAGGAACTTATTAGGGTGTTCCTGCTGAGTCGTCTATGGAAGGCATGGCCGTCAACCATAGCCAAGTTAATCATTTTAGTTATCTCGGCATTTCTGTTCGGTTTTATACATGTCTATCGCGGGCCGATCCATGTTGCCTGGACGACAATCTGCGGCTTGATAATGGCCTTCTACTATTATCGGTTTGGTCGTGTATTTCCACTTATATTTGCTCACTACCTGACAAATGCTCTTCAGGTAATCGTTGTTGCCATTGCAAAATAAGATAAATTATACAGGGACCAATTGCCCTAAGAAAAATAATTCTATAAAACAACATTTAAAACAAACCGAGACAACTATACGATAATAAATCAGGGCAGCACATAACACGGACAATATGGGTAAGTTGCTTGTCACGGTTTTTGTACCCGCTGAGGCGGGGCAGGCTCTCTATATTGCCGGGCCGTTATTTTTAAGCCATTAGTGCGCCCTGATAGACAGATACTTAGACCTCAATGGCCTAAATATAACACATAGATATGATAATAATTATATACCTTAGTTAATTAAAAATAATATGAGATACTTTAATAGATGAGACACACCTTATTACTTATTCTTTTCCTTACTTTTCAAAATGTATTTGGACAGTTTGGGCTTATCCAAGACAACGAAGGCTTTGTATTCGTTCGTAGAACAGCTATGAGCGGCAACAATAAACTTGACACACTTGCTAATAACCATATTGTCTATTGCTTATGGCCAGAAAAAGATTATTATGAAGTAGATTATGAAAAAGACCAGCATTCACTTAGTGGATTTGTGCATAGGTCAAGGGTGAAATTCTTATCTGAATTTGACAGTGTGCCTACAAAATTACAAACCAAGGATAAAGTAGTCTTCCAAAAAGACTCTCTTAAAATTACTATGACCAAAGTTCCGTTCATATTAAAAAACAATAAACTTGATTATGGGGAAGGAGATCAATCAAGTTTTCTTATTAAAATTAATGACAAAGAATACTGGGGCTCAGATGGTGGATTACCTAAATACCAATATGGACAAATCACAATTGAATGGGGAGATAAAATAATTGATTTACCAAAAAAAAGTTTTGAAGATTTATTTGAGCCTAATTTTACTCATAATTACTCAACCGTTAGTTTTGATAAGGAAAATAATTCACTTTACATTATTGGACAAAACAGTGACGGTGCTGGAGGATATGCTATTTTGTGGATTATTAATAGCGGTAAATACAAAAGCAGACATGTAACTCATGGATTTTAATAAAAAAAACAACTGACAAGAACAATAAGGTAATCAAGTCGGAACAAACCCGGATCGTAATAATGTTAATATATTAACACTACCGTGACAATTGATCAACGTAAGACAGCTCTAATCCTGGCCTAAATACAACACGGACAATATGGGCAAGTTGTTTCCCGCTTTTTCCAAAAAAGCGGGACAAGTTGTCACGGTTTTTGCTTAACTCCTGCACCCAAGACAAATTTGGAATGGCTCTTGCACCCGCCCTTTGCTCGAAAGACTATAGGCCTGCTCGCCATCAGTTATATGATTCTGTTGACAAAATAACAATACTGCCTTTTACCAGGACTTGTCCCTCGCGCGACAATAGACAAATACTTGTGCTAACTCCCTTGATATATTCTAATTAACAAAATAATACTAGTCATAAAGAAACCTTATTAATAATTTTTATTCATTTCTAATTGAAAGGAGGCTAATATGAATCTTAAGAATCTTTTTACAGTCAATTTTTTCATTGCAGTCTTTTTTGGAATTTCCTGTGGAATCTTCCCAATTTGGGTACTCCAGCTTTATGGGCTTGAACCTAACAACGCAGCCATATGGACAACTCGTTTAGTTGGGGGTTCAATACTTGGTTTTGCATCTCTTATGTGGTTCGGGCGAAAGGCTGCTTCCGTAGATGCCAGAAGAGCAATTGCCTTTGCCTTGCTCATTCAGGATCTCTTTGGATTTATTGCTTCAATGGAAATCCAGTTAAGCGGAAGTGTTAATTCATTTGGTTGGTCAAGTCCAATTTTGTACGGTTTGTTATCACTTAGTTATGCCTATTTTTTTTATATACGACGTGCCGACTGTTAATTCTTGACAATCTATTATTATTCTTCTTTAACAAGGAATCTGCATTATTAGTGACTTGGAACTATACTTGTTCTAACACGGACAATATGGGTAAGCTGTTTGTCATGATTTTTGCAGGATGCTGCTCCCATGACAAATCCTGCTCTTTCTTGCACCCGCCCTTCGCTCCGCTCAGGACTTCTGGCTAAAGTACCAGCCCGCCAGCTGGCGGGTGCCCGGATGCTTCGTAGGGTAACATGCCCACCCTGCAAGCTGGCTCCTCGCTATCCCGATCCCGATTACTCGGGATCGGGACTTCACGCTCGACCCCCGCTGAGGTGGGGCAGGCTCTCCATATTGCCGGGCCGTTACCAGTAAGCTTGCCTGCCTGATTACAGATTTTTAATATATTTATACCCTTATGAATCAGAAAATAGCATATATCACACTTCTGGTGGATGACTACGATAAAGCAATCGACTTTTATATAAATAAATTGCATTTTGAACTTATTGAAGACACTACTATTTCCGCAACAAAAAGGTGGGTGCTTGTAAAACCTAATGGATCAGGAAATTGTTCCCTTTTACTTGCTAAAGCTGCAAATGAACAACAA
>CAZCQC010000376.1:0-2725 GCA_964500155.1 uncultured Rikenellaceae bacterium
TGGATCTTTCAACCAGGTATATTACTGACCGGTTTTTACCCGATAAAGCTATCGACTTGATTGATGAGGCCGCTTCGAGGCTTAGACTTCAGATGAATTCAGTTCCTGACGATATCGATGAAGTATCAAGGACTATCACACGGCTTGAGATTGAAAAGGAAGCCATCAGGAGAGATGGTGATTCAGCAAATGAACAACGGATATCTTCGGAACTTGCTGAATTACAGGCCAGGAAAGACGAATTAATGGCAGCCTGGAAAGGTGAAAAGGAAATGATAGAGAAGGTCCAGGATAAGAAAGAAGAGGTCGAATCACTAAGGTTTGAGGCTGATCAGGCTGAAAGAAAAGGAGACTACGGAAGGGTAGCGGAGATACGTTATGGCAAGATCATCGCCTTGGAAAAGGAAATTGCCGATCTGAAATACCAGATTGAGCAAAAGAGAAGCAAGGGTTCTCTTGTCCAGGAAGAGGTCCACTCAGAGGATATTGCCGAAGTAGTTGCAAAATGGACAGGAATCCCCGTATCAAGAATGCTTGAAAGTGAAAAGGATAAACTCCTAAGGCTTGAAGATGAGCTGCATAAGAGAGTCGTTGGACAGGACGAAGCCATAAAAGCTGTTGCTGATGCTGTAAGAAGATCCAGAGCAGGTCTTCAGGATCAGAAAAGACCGGTAGGGTCTTTTATCTTCCTTGGAACCACAGGAGTAGGTAAAACCGAACTTGCCCGGGCACTTGCCGAGTTTCTTTTCAATGATGAGAATCTTCTAACCCGGATAGATATGTCAGAATATCAGGAAAGACATTCAGTTTCGAGACTCATTGGTGCACCTCCCGGATACATAGGTTATGAGGAAGGCGGCCAACTCACCGAGGCTGTAAGGCACAAACCATATTCTGTAGTATTGCTTGATGAGATAGAAAAAGCCCATCCCGACCTTTTCAACCTTCTTCTTCAGGTGCTTGATGAAGGTCGGCTTACAGATAATAAAGGCAGGACTGTCAATTTTAGAAATGTGATCATAATAATGACCTCCAACCTTGGTTCAGATATGATCAGGGACAGAATGGAAGAATGGAAGAACAATATGTCTGAAAATGAAACCGAATTATTGCAGAAGGAATTATTTATGCTGCTCAGAAAATCACTCAGACCGGAATTTTTAAATAGGGTCGATGAGATAGTCATGTTCAGACCTCTTAGTCAGGACCAGATAAGGGAGATTGTCGTTATTCAGTTAAATAATGTAAGGAAAGTGCTTGAGAACAACAATTTCAAGCTTGATGTTTCTGATGAAGCGATCGACTGGCTCGCCAGATATGGGTATGATCCCCAATTGGGTGCACGTCCTGTTAAAAGGTTAATACAGAAGGAGATTATTAATGAATTGTCGAAGGAGATAATTTCAGGTAAGATTCAGAAAGAAAGCACTGTTAAAATTGATGTCGATAAGGATGGTCTTGTGTTTTCCAGCACTTAACACCCCATTCCCCGGACCCCGTACCTCGCACCAGGGTTTTGTCATCTGAACGATCTTACACACACATTCATATCATCATATATTTCGAAAATAGTATGGAGATGAAGGGTGTGGAAGAGTTCTGTAGCCCTCGGTTCCGGATTGGCAAATTTAAGCATGCCGAAGTTGTTTTTTGCTGCCTTATGAAGAGAGAGGAAACAGGCAAAACCTGAACTGTCAATATATTCCACTCCCTTGAGATCTATAATAACTTTTGAATTAGGATTATCGAATACCTTATTGACCCCTTCTTTGATTTCATCAATGGTGGTGGCATTAATCTTGTTGACTGAGAAAGTAACAATATCAATCTTATCCCTTTTTTCTATGTTGATCATATCAGTCATTTTACAAATTTTTAATCAGCGAATCCAGCTCCTCCAATGCATATTTAGTATCATTCTCAAAACGCTGAATGTATGATTCATACTGGTCGCTGTTCTTTGCTTCATTCGCCTGCACTTCAAATGTCTTTAACATATTGGCAAGACCGTCCATCCCCATGATCGCTACAGACGATTTGGCCTTGTGCGCAAGATTTCCGAGTGCTTTGTATTTCTTTTCTTCAAAAAGTCCCTTCATCTCATAATTGAATTCAGCTACCTGGTCCCTGAACATTCCAACAAGTTCCTTTAACAGGTCTGAATCTCCACCTGCCACCATTTCAAGGTATTCGGTCTTTATGTACTTGTAATCCATTACTTACAGGTCCTTTTTATCACTTGCAAAACATTACAGTATATAACAGATTTTATGCTTTTTTATTTTATACCAGTGGGTATCTTTACATTAACTGCAGTATCTTTTTGCTTTGTCTGGTGCGGGGAATATGGATCAGAGTCTGATTCGTCTGCATTCCGGCAAACAAGGTCAGACATCGAAATATGATAATAGCAAATGGTTAATATAGTGTTGAATAATCATTTTGAGATAGTGAAATATATTCTAATTTTATCAGTTAATATTCTGGTTACTGGTTACTGGTTACTGGTTGCTGGTTACTGGTTGCTGGTTCTGAATAGTCAGCAAGCAGTAACAAGCAGAAAGCAACTAGCAACTAGCAACTAGCAACTAGCAACTTGCAACTAGCAACATAAATATTATTTACCTATTTTTCCACAGAATGAAAAATACAGTTTTTACAAAATTTCATATAGAGGCAGGCGCCAGGATGGTTCCGTTTGCAGGGTATAATATGCCGGTGGAAT
>CAZCQC010000377.1:0-4662 GCA_964500155.1 uncultured Rikenellaceae bacterium
GCACCAGTATGTGAAGATGCTGCACGGCTCCCCGCTTCGGTTGTACCAGCTTTTATTGCAGCTATCCTGCACCCTTTACGGATCAACGAAGAGGCATGATGCAGGAGCTTATCAGGATTTGGTATTGTCTCTACATAAATCAGCTTGATCGGAGAGCTTTTCCCCGGATCATAATTAAGGTCCCAAAACTCCAGAACATCTTCAACACCTGTCTGGGCACTGTTGCCGACAGAAAAGACACTTGAGAAGCTTAATCCCTTTGGAAGAGCCGATTCAATAATAAACATTGCTGTTGCCCCCGAACCTGAAACAAAGTCGCATCCCTGAATGCTGAGCTTGGGAACCGGGGAAGTAAAGACACCGTGGTAGGTCCGGGTAACAACGCCTATACAGTTTGGACCAATAAGACATCCGCCGGCATCTTCAATAAGGTCTGCAATCTCTTTTTCTAGCTTTCGGCCTTCTTCACCGGCTTCGCTGAAACCTGCCGAGATTATTATAAAAGCCTTTGTATTCTTTTCTTTCACAAGAATATCAACCACCTCGAAACAATACTTTGAAGCGATTGCCAGAATTGCCAGATCGACAGAAGGAATATCTCTGATATCCCTGTACGATTTTACCCCCTGGATGCAATCCTGTTTGGGATTTACAGCGAAAATGTCACCTGAGTAACCGCCTGCAATTATGTTTTTGAGGATTTTGCCTCCCGGTTTTAAAAGATCTTCTGATCCTCCAACAACCACGATGCTGGAAGGATTTATAAGTTTGTCATTTATCATAACTAGCTTTCAGCCTTTGGTTTGATTAAAGCAATCCGTCATTCTGATGCTGAATGAATCAGAGACCGCCAAACCGTTTCAGAAATCCAACGATGCTGGCAACGACGAATAAATAGGTTTCCGAAATATAACAAACTGTAATCACCCTTTTTTCAAAATAATGAAAGCAATATACTAAAAATTAACAGTACAAAACAAAAGAGTGATCATGTTAAATGAACTGGCATCTCAAATGATTAATATAGTTATTTTTGCACTTAATGAACATAAAAGAAATATTACAACTGGACGATTTCTCTAGGGATGATATTATTACTCTTCTTTCGTGTCAGGGTGAAGAAAGGACTCTCCTATTTACAAAATCTGCCGGTGTCAAAGAAAAATATATAGGTAAGAAAGTCTGGTTCAGAGGATTGATAGAGTTTTCAAATATCTGCAGTAAAGATTGCCTTTACTGCGGAATAAGAAAAGGAAACAAAAACCTGAAACGATATAATCTTACTGATGATGAGATACTGGCTGCGGCAAAATTTGCTTACGATAACCGGTATGGTTCAATTGCACTTCAATCGGGTGAACTGGAAGGCTTACATGTGACTGAGCGGATTGAAAATCTTTTATACAGAATTAAAGAACTATCAAAAGGTGAACTTGGAATAACACTTTCGGTGGGAGAACAGGAGAAGGAAGTATATAAAAAATGGTACGATGCTGGTGCTCACAGGTATCTTCTCAGGATTGAAGCAACGAATGAAGCACTATACCATAAAATCCATCCCGGTAACAAAAAGCACGATTTCAAAAGGAGACTTGATTGCCTGAAAAGTCTCCAGGACTTAGGATACCAGACAGGAACGGGGGTTATGATCGGACTACCTTTTCAGACGCCTGAAGATCTTGCCGGGGACCTGATCTTTATGAGAGATTTTGATATTGATATGTGCGGAATGGGGCCATATATTGAGCACGCCGATACACCACTTATTGAATATGCAGATGATCTTTTACCCCTTGCTGTACGATTTGACCTGACTCTTAAAATGATAGCCATCCTCAGGATTATGATGAAGGATATCAATATTGTTGCAGCGACGGCCTTGCAGGCTATCGATCCGATCGGAAGGGAAAAAGCAATTAAAATCGGTGCCAATATTATTATGCCGAATATAACTCCGGGTAAATACCGCGACAGTTACAGGCTTTATGACAACAAACCCTGCACCGATGATTCGGCAGAGGATTGCCAGAGTTGCCTCGAGGCAAGGGTAAGCCTTGCGGATAATGAGATTGTTTACGGTGAATGGGGCGATTCGCAACATTATGATAAAAGAAGGAAAAATCCATCTAACCACGGAGTCACACGGAGTCACACGAAGTAGTCACGGAGTAATGTGGTTTTACTTCGTGAAACTCAGTGAAAACTCTTTGAAAACTCCGTGAAACTCCGTGGTAAAATAAAGAATATCAATAATATAACAAAATTAATATTCTGATTCGAATGAAAAAAACTCTGATTACTGTTCTTCTGTTTTCATTTTCATTGTTAACTAATTCTCAAGTAAACCTTGATTATTACCTTCGAAAAAATATCACTTACAATTCCTCTGTTCCAACCCCAAAACAGTTTTTCGGGCATGAAATAGGGGAATGGCATCTTACTCACGACAGGCTCTATTACTATATGCTTGAGCTGGCAAAGTCCTCCGGCAGGGCAATATGGGAAGAGTATGGCAGGAGCTATGAAAACCGTCCACTCGGACAACTGATTATCAGTTCTCCTGAAAATATAAAAGACCTGGAAAAACTGAGACTGGATCACATTTCGCTTTGCGACCCAACAGTATCAGGTAAGGCAGATATCAGTAAAATGCCTCTTTTCATCAAGCTGGGTTATGGGGTACATGGAAATGAATCGAGTGCACAGAATGCTTCAGCCCTTGTAGCCTACTACCTTATAGCCGGAGAAGGTAAAGAGATCGATGACCTCCTGAAGAACACAATAATCCTCATCGATCCGGCCCTAAATCCCGATGGAATGCAGAGGCATTCAACATGGGTCAATTTTGCCAGAAGCCTCAACAATAATCCCGATCCAGCCTCCTGGGAATTCAGTGAAACCTGGCCCGGCGGAAGATCCAATCACTACTGGTTCGATCTCAACCGTGATTATTTAGCTCTGCAACACCCCGAATCGCAGGGAAGGGTTGCTGCCTTCCATAAATGGAAACCGAATATAAACACCGATCATCATGAAACGGGAGCCAACGAAACATTTTTCTTTCAGCCGGGGATACAGAGCCGCAATAATCCGCTTACACCAGCAGATAATCAGGAGCTTACATCTGAAATCGGCAAATACCATGAGAAATATTTAAATTCTATTGGAAGCCTCTATTTTACAGAGGAGAGTTTTGATGATTTCTATGTCGGCAAGGGATCTTCATATCCCGATATTCATGGTTCAGTGGGTATACTTTTTGAGCAGGCAGGTGTCAGGGGACATCTCAGGGAAACTCCCGGGGGTCTGTTATCCTTCCCTTTCGCCATCAGGAATCATTTTACTGTCTCTCTTTCAACCCTTGAAGCCGGACTAAAAATGAAGAACAAGCTTCTGGAGAGTCAGAGGAATTTTTACAGGGAAGCCCTTGTCCTGGCAGATAAGCATACTGTAAAAGCTTTTATCTTCAACGAACCTTCCGATAATGCAAGGGTGTCCGAATTCATAAATATTCTCCTGCAGCACAATATAAAGCTTTTCCGGACAGGCAGTGATATAACAAAGAACGGAATAACTTATAAAGCGGAGAACAGCTTCATCGTGCCGCTTAAGCAGACTGAGTATCGTTTTATAAGAAGCCTTTTTGAGCCCGTTAATGAGTTTACGGATAGCATCTTTTACGACACATCCACATGGGTGCTCCCTTTGTCATTCAACCTGAACTGCTACCCTTTGACAATTCAGAAAGAGATGGAGGGTATGACGGGTTCAGAGGTCACTTCGGCTCCTCTTGCAAAGGGAAAACTTGATTCTCCTGAAAATCCCTATGCTTATCTGTTTGAATGGAATGAGTACTATTCACCCGGGGCATTATATTTTCTTCAGGATAAAGGGCTTAAAACCAGAGTGGCAACAGAAAGCTTTGTTTATGATGATGGCAGTCTTAAAAAGACATTTTCTCCAGGTTCAATTGTTGTACCTGTATCAGGACAGCCGGTCTCAGGGAATGATCTCGATATCCTGATGAAAAAAATTGTAAAAGATTTCGGAATATCTGTTTACGGAGTTGCAACCGGTATGACCAGGGAAGGGATTGACCTGGGAAGCAACAAGATTATGGTACTGGAAAAACCATCAGTAGCAATGATAGTCGGTGACGGTGCCAACGGCAGCGATGCAGGGGAAATATGGCACATGCTCGATACGAGATTCAATATTCCGGTTACAATGATTACTTCATCGCGATTCGGAACGGCAGATCTTAACCGATATAATGTTCTGATAATAACCGGTTCGCCTGAGATAAGTTCTGCTGGACTTGAAAACATTAAGACATGGAACCGAAACGGGGGAACAATTATCGGCTATGAAAGCGGAAACAGCTGGCTGGCAAAAAGCAAATTTGCCGAAATAGAATTTGTGCCGGCTGTAACGGATAAGAAAAAAGATGGTATTTATCTGAACAAACCCGCTGACAGCCAGGTTCAGCAGATCCCAGGTTCGATTTTCCAGACAAAACTTGATCTCACTCATCCGCTATGTTATGGCTACAACAGGGATATATTGCCTGTTTTTAAATCCACAACCACAGTGGCAAAGAAAGATCCCAACATTTACAATAATCCGATCCTGTACAACGAAGCGCCATTATTGAGCGGATAC
>CAZCQC010000378.1:0-20876 GCA_964500155.1 uncultured Rikenellaceae bacterium
TCGCAATGACCGTAATTAATAAGTTATAATAGTGAAGGATTGCTTCCCACGTCCGTCAGCTGACGGACGGATCGCAATGACAGTAATTATCCCCGGATCCCCTCCTTGGAGAGCCTGCCCCGCTTCGGCTGGGGGTGAGGGGTGGGTTAAATGATATAAGACTAAATATTTTGAAAAAGAGACTTCCATATATCCTCTTACTCTTCATGCTGATTTGGCATGCGGTGCTTTTCGCCCAGGACAGGTTCCCCCGTCCGGAATTCGAATCGGGATATGTATATCCGGAACATCAAATGCCTCTGCAAAGAGCTCCTGTGTGGGAATATATTGACCTTGCGGTCCTTATCGGAGCACTCTCCGTAGCTTCCTGGCTTGCGCTGAAGAAGCGGTCAAGGCAGGGATTGGTTTGGCTTTCGGTATTTTCGCTTGCTTATTTCGGATTTTTCAGGGAAGGGTGTGTCTGTTCCGTCGGATCCGTGCAGAACGTTTCACTGGCTTTATTTAATGAGGGATATGCAATACCTCTTACTGCACTGCTTTTTTTCATAATACCACTGATCTTCTCACTTGCATTCGGCAGAGTTTTTTGTGCCGGTGTTTGTCCATTGGGTGCAATCCAGGAACTGACGGGTTTCAGCACCGTGAAACTTCCAAAGGCTGTTGAATCAGTAATGATCTCAATCCCCTTTATTTATCTGGGGTTATCAGTTCTTTCATCAGCAACAGAAAGCCAGTTCCTGATTTGCAGGTATGATCCTTTTGTAGGGATATTCCGCCTCGATGCCCCTTATACAATGATTATATTCGGAGCACTGCTTCTGGTAGCCGGGATATTCATAAACAGACCTTACTGCAGATATCTTTGTCCATATGGTGTTCTGCTCAATATTTTTTCACGGTTTTCCCACAAACACCTCACAATTACTCCTGCCGAATGTATTAATTGCCGTCTTTGCGAAGATGTTTGTCCCTACGATGCAATTCTGCCGTCAGATATCATCCGGCCGGTGGAAGAGACACAAAAGGAACGAAAGCGTTTTCTCATATACATCCTTTTGGTCCCATTGTTTGCTTTGGGTGGTGCGGTTTTGTTCAGAAATCTCTCCCCTGTCTTTGCAGGACTTAACAGTAATGTCAGGCTTGCGAGGGAAATCAGGAATGAAAAGGAGAACGCCATTGTGGCTGTTTCAAAAGCAGCAATTGCTTTCAAGGAAGCTGGAAAAACAGAAAATGAACTATTTGAAGATGAGATCAATATACACGAACGGTTCAGGAAAGGATCCCTTTGGCTGGGGATCTTTCTCGGAATTTCGTTCGGACTCAGTCTTGTTTCACTTTCAACACGGATAAGGAGGACGGGATATGTACCGCATAGAGGCAAATGCTACAGTTGCGGACGATGCTTCCAGTATTGCCCGGTCCATATAACCAATAAAGTTTCAAATGAAAAAGCTTGAAGAGAAGGACCTGAAAATACTTAGGGGGATCAGCACCGGAGCAGGAATTTTTACTGCGATTGTTGCTCTGACTATGCTACTGAGCATTATCCAGCTTAAAACGATTGATCCACTCGATAATCCTGTGATTGTTTCAATAAAGGAAGAATTTGACAAAGATCCTGAAAATGCTTTAAAGGCTGAGCAGGTAAGAGCTCTCGACCTCGTGGCAAGAAAAGCATATTTCTCGTCACGCCGCCAGGTTGAAACAGGTTCTTACCTTCTTCTGGCAGGAGCGCTGATATTTATACTATGCCAGAGAATTATAGCCGGAAATGAAAAATCCCTTCCTTCAATCCCGGGTGAACGTCAGGATCAGGTTTCAGGGAAAGTGCGGTACACAAAATATCTTGCCGGAACAGTTGCCATACTGACAGGAGTAGCAATAATCTCTTCATTCGTGCTCAGGAATGACCTTCCCGATCTTTCGGGGAAAAGTTCTGCAAAAGCCGGAAAAGCAGGGGATAAAAAGGAAGATCCGGGAATGGACAGAAAGGCCGTAGCGGAAACCTTTAAACCTGATGGTACCAATTTTCCGTTTTTCAGGGGACAGGATGGAAGGGCTATCGCAGGAGGTAAAGGTTATCCTGTTGAATGGAGCGGAGAGAACGGAAGCAATATCAAATGGAAAACCAAAGTTCCAAAAGATGGAAAAAGCTCCCCCGTCATTTGGGGCGACAGAATTTTTATTACGGGAGCTGATGGTTCGGATTGTGAAGTCTACTGTATAAACAAGAAAAGTGGAGCAATCGAATGGACAGCATCGGCTTCGGGTCTCCCCGGGGAACCACCGGTTCCTCCCGAAACTGACTATGAAACCGGAATAGCTGCTCCAACGGCTGCTACCGACGGCAAATCGGTTTGCGCAATATTCGCCAACGGCAACCTTATATGCCTCGATATGGAGGGAAACAAAAAGTGGGCAAAGAATATAGGAATCCCGGCCAACGTCTATGGATATTCCTGTTCGCTCATTATATATGAAGGATTATTGATAATCAAGTTTGACTCAAATGAGAAAGTCTCCGTGATGGCCCTTGATACCGGATCGGGAGAACTCAAATGGGAAACGGCCAGAAGAGGAAATGCCACCTGGGCTTCTCCGGTCCTTGCCACGTTTAATGGCGAAACACAGGTCATAATTAACGGTAACCCTGAAGTTTCTGCCTTTAATGCATCTACCGGGAAAGAACTTTGGACAATCGAGGTTCTGACCGGCGATGTTGCCCCATCGCTAGCTGTCAACAGCAGTTTTGTTTATGCTGTCACCGATTACGCCAGGCTGGCAGCCGTGAAGCCCGGACCAGGCCCTTCAATAGTATGGGAAGATAATATGTTCACATCTGATGCTTCAAGTCCGGTAGCTACGGAAAACTATCTGTTCCTTGCAACTGGTGTTGGTGATGTTGCATGCTATGATGCGCTTAAGGGTGACACCCTCTGGACACATTATTTCCCCGATCAGTTTTATGCTTCACCGGTCGTTGCTGACGAAAAAGTATATCTGCTGGACCGGAGCGGCGTGATGCATATTGTCAGGGCCGGACCACAATTTGAAATTATCGCCGAATCACCTGTGGGTGAACCTTCTGACTGTACACCCGCTTTTTCGGATAAGGATATTTATATACGTAGTCGAAATAACATCTTTTGCATTTCAGAAAATTGAAAGAGGATACAAAACATAGCGGGACATGCAATTGTGAAGGAGCAGCACTCTCCGTTGAAGAGATCAATTCAACTGTTGAAGCAGTCGTTAAAGAGACCGGGACAGGCAGGGATAAAGTCATTCTGATGCTTCAGGAAGTCCAGAAAAAGCTCAATTACCTTCCTTCAGAGGCTCTGAAGCATATCATCAGGATTACTGAAGTGACACCGGGTCAAATTTCCGGCGTATCCACTTTTTATTCACAGTTCAGGCATATTCCATCCGGAAGACATACGATTAAGATATGTGCAGGTACTGCTTGCCATGTAAAAGGTTCCCAGCTGATATCAGAGGCCTTCAAAAGAGACCTGAAAATCACTGATGAGAGAAACAGCTCACCCGATAACCTCTTCTCGATCGAAGAAGTCGCCTGCCTTGGCTGCTGCACTCTTGCACCCGTGGTCCAGATCGACAGCAAGACCTATGGGCATGTCAAGCCGACCCAGGTCAATGAGATTGTAAATGATTTCCTGCATTCTCATCAAAAACAACAGACCCATGAAACGCACGACGGAAAAGATGATTTTGATGCCGAAGTGAGGATAGGCCTTGGATCATGTTGTGTTGCCGGCGGTAGTAAGGACATACTGGGAAAGCTTGTTGACATTAAAGATTATTATGATCTTAATATAAAAGTAAAACCTGTCGGGTGTGTCGGCGTCTGTAACCAGACTCCTCTTCTTGAAATTGTTTCAGGTCAGGATATCAGTTCAAGATATACTAACGTCAGGCAGGATCAGGTTGAAGAGATCCTGTTAAAGCATATAAAACCCAGGTCGCTGAATAAAAAAGTCAGGTTCCGGATAAATAACTTTGCCGATACGTTCCTGTCGGATGATATGCTTTACAGTCCGGTGAACCTTTCCAGTGAAGTCAGGGAACATACCCTGAATGATTTCCAGAGTGCCCAGGTCAGGATCGCCACATTGCACGGTGGCATGATGACCCCGGATTCCTATAATGAGTACGTTCTTCTGGATGGATTTAAAGCGCTGAGAAAATGCCTAAGTTCTTCTGATCCGGTCTCAGTGGTCAGAACAGTTACTGAAAGCGAACTAAGGGGTCGTGGTGGTGCAGGATTCCTGACCGGAAGGAAATGGGAGATCTCTTCGGCCTCAAAACAAAAACCAAAATATGTAGTATGCAATGGCGACGAAGGCGATCCGGGGGCATTCATGGACAGGATGATCCTGGAATCATTTCCTTTCAGGGTAATTGAAGGAATGCTTATTGCCGGATATTCGACCGGGGCTGACAAGGGTATCTTCTATATAAGAGCTGAATATCCGCTCGCTGTCTCAAGAGTCAGAGCCGCCCTGATTGTATGCAGGGAGAAAGGGATTGTCGGCAAGAATATTTTTGGTTCCGGTTTTTCATTTGATATAGAGGTCTTTGATGGTGCCGGCGCTTTTGTATGCGGAGAAGAGACAGCACTTATTGCATCACTTGAGGGAAAGCGGGGAACGCCTCATCTGAGACCCCCCTACCCCGCAGTCAAGGGATATATGAACCATCCGACCCTTGTAAATAATGTGGAGACGCTCTCTTTGGTCCCATGGATAATAAACAACGGTGCAGGTTCTTTTAATTCCATAGGTACCGAAAAAAGCAAGGGGACGAAAGTATTTGCCCTGGCAGGTAAAGTAGCGAAGGGAGGGCTTATTGAAGTGCCTATGGGTACTTCTATCAGGGACATTGTCGAAAAAATAGGCTGCGGGGTTATTGAAGGCAGATCCTTTAAAGCCGTACAGATCGGTGGCCCGTCGGGAGGATGCATACCTGAGAGTATGGCCGGTACTCCTGTCGACTATGAAGAGCTTACCGCAATGGGAGCAATGATGGGATCAGGAGGTATGGTGGTTCTCGATAATACCGACTGCATGGTCGATATGGCAAAGTATTTCCTTGAATTCACGCACAAGCAGTCGTGTGGTAAATGTACTTTCTGCCGGATTGGGACAAAGCATATGCTTGAAATTTTAAGCAGGCTTACCCGGGGGAAAGCCGGAATGAGTGAATTAGATGAGCTTGAAGCACTTTGCTACGATGTGCAGAATGGCAGCCTTTGCGGACTTGGGAAAACAGCTCCGAATCCTGTTATCACAGGCCTGAAATATTTCAGGGAAGAGTATGAGGCCCATGCAAGGGGAATCTGTCCGGCAAAGAGATGCAGGGATCTTGTAAGATATTCAATTACTGATAAATGCACCGGGTGTACAAAATGCTTCCAGGAGTGTCCGGTGAACGCTATTGCCTTCAGGCCATATGAAAGGCATGAGATTGACCAGGCTCTCTGTACCAAATGCGATAATTGCAGGGTTGTATGCCCTGAGCACGCTGTTGAACTAGTGAACGCAAAAGATGAAGATCAGAATAGATAATATTGAAGTCGAAGCTGAAGAAGGAGGGACTATTCTCGAATCGGCCGTAAAAGCCGGGATTGTGATACCCACTCTCTGCCATAACGGGAGCCTGGAACATTATTCATCCTGCATGGTATGCATGGTCAGGGATAAAGTAAAAAACAATTTTATACCGTCATGTACAGCACTTGTTCAGGATGGAATGGACATAGATGCATCAGGAGAGGAAGTCTTCCGAATCAGGAAAAATGCTGTTTCCCTCCTGCTCTCGGAACACAGGGCTGAGTGTGAGGCACAATGCCGGATAGTCTGCCCCAAAGGGTACAACATCCCCCTTATGAACAGGCTGCTGATTGCAGGCAAACATGAAGATGCCGCAGAGCTCATCAGGTCCGAAATGGACGGAGGTGAGCTTAATTGCATTACCTGCAAGGCTTTCTGCGAAAATGCCTGCAGAAGGAAGAAGATAGACTCTCCTGTTTCGATCCGTAACACCAGGATATTTATAAGCCTGAATCTGCCATCTGCTGAATCGGATAAGGTATCTCAATATTATTCCAAAGTTGATGTTCGAAAGAGATTCTCGTCGCGTATCGGCACGCTTACTGACAGTGAACAACAGGAATGGCTTAAGGAATGCAATGAAAATATTACCCGGAACAGGGAGATTAAAGATTTTGAATCGGCTTCAGCAGAAGCAGAAAGCTGCATGTATTGCGATTGCCGGGCTGCAGATGATTGTAAGTTAAGAAACCTTGCTGAAGAATTCGAGCTTAAGGATCCGAAAGGGAAATTCGTAAATGCACCCATTGCAAAAAAGATTAATCACAAAACCGGACTGATTTTTGAAAATGCTAAATGTATTAAGTGCGGACTCTGTGTAAGGGTATGCGGAGACAACAAGGAAGAACCATCACTCTGTTTTATCAACAGGGGATTTATTTCCATTATCTCTGAACCTCTGACTGAGGAATTTGTTGATATTCCCGGATCAGTAGCAGATAAGAGCATTGACATTTGTCCTACAGGAGCACTTGGACATATCAACAGAATTAACGGTAAATGAGCAGATACTTCATAATAGCTTTGATCCTGCTGGAGAACATAATTACGGGATACTCACAGATTACTGATCAGGAGTGGCCAGTCTTCAGAGGCAGACCCGATCTGAACGGGAACACAATTATTGAATTGCCCTCATCCCCTTCACTTATCTGGAGCCTTCCTACAATGAACAGGACGAAATCATCACCCGTTGTAAGCGGAGGGATGATTTTCTTCGGCAATGATAAAGGTTCGGTAATAGCTGCCGGAACCGACGGAAAGATAAAGTGGCAGTATGAGGGTGGAGTAGCCGCAGAAGCCCCTCCCCTTGTTTCCGGCGACAAGGTGATCATAGGCTTCAACGACGGAACCCTCCATGCCGTAAACAAGACCACAGGAAAACCCTCCTGGAAATACAAAACCGACAGTCAGATAGCCGGGTCGGCAAATTCATGGTCCACCGGAAAAAGATCAGGGATAATAATCGGCAGCTATGATTATTATCTTCATTCTGTTGATCCTCTGACAGGCAGACTTCAATGGAAACTCGAAACACAAAACTATATAAACGGGACCCCTGCCGTTTCAAATAACAACATCATATTCGGGGGATGCGATGGTTTTATTAGAATAGTGGATGCTTATTCAGGAAGGGAGAAGGACACAATCCAGATAGGTACTTATATTGCCTCCTCTCCCGCCCTTTCCGGAACCATGGCATGCTTTGGCGATTATGACGGGAATTTTTTCTGTCTCGACCTGCTTACAGGAAAAATTGTCTGGTCAATCCCGGCAAGTGAAACATCAGGGTCGGTGGTAGCAATTCCAGCAATCAGCAGGAATTCTGTAATTATCGGGAATGAAGACAAGTACCTATACTGTTATGATTTAATTACCGGTAAGCTCAGGTGGAAATTCAGGACTAACGGAAGGATAGTCGGTTCAGCAGTTGTTACTCCCTCAAAGGTAATCTTCGGGAGCTTCGACGGGTTTATCTATATGCTGAACCTTCAGGATGGGAAAAAACTGTGGAGCTTCAATGCCGGAGCTCCTATAAGCAGTTCACCGGCAGTGACAAAGAACAGGTTTTATTTTCTGACTGAAGATGGCAGGTTACTGGCTTTTGGAAATAAAACCCCCTAAATCCCAGCCAGCTGACGGGGACTTTAGTTAAGCCCCCTTTAGGGGGTTGGGGGGTGAAAAAAAAGAGGGGTTGGGGGTGAAAAAACGGGAAAAACAAAGAAAAGTCTAACATGAAAATAGTTTATCTTATAACAGGATCCGGAGGATCATTTTATTGCGGAAATTGTTACCGCGACATGCTTTATGTCAGGGCTATCCGTAAAGTCCCGGGCATTAAAGCAAGTGCAATACCCCTCTACCTCCCCCCCGACAAAACAACCAGTAAAGAAAGTGGTTTTGACAAAAATGTATTTTTCGGAGCAATTTCTATGTACTTGCGGGAAAAGGTAGGATTTCTAAAAAATATGCCTGCAATCCTTGATAAATTCTTCGATTCCAGGATATTTCTGAAGCTTGCCGCAAAACAGGCGGGAACAACCAGCACTGAAGGGTATGAGGAGCTCACAATTAATATGATCGAAGGAGATAATGCATTCAGAAAAAATGAAGTCGACAGGCTTGTGAAATACCTGCTGAAGGATGGTAAACCCGATATCATACATCTGTCGAATGCTCTTATTCTGGGAATTGCACGACAACTTAAGAAGAGAATTGATGTAAAAGTAGTCTGCTCGCTTCTGAATGAAGATGACTGGATCGACGACATGGCTGAGCCGTTCAGTTCAAGGGCATGGGAAATGATTGCCAGGGAGGCTCGTTATATCGATATATTTGTGACACCAAGCAACTATTATAAGGAACTTTTTAAAAGTAAAACGAAACTGAAGTGTGATAATGTGATGGTGGTTCCCCTCGGCTTTGATCCCGAAAAGGATAAGCAAAACAGGCCGGAAAGAGAACCATCAGCCATAGGATATTTCAGCCGTATCAATAATTACAATGGATTCGACAAGCTCGTGGATGCTTTTATTGAAATGAAAAAGCAGGATCTGATCCCGGGACTTACACTCAATGTCTGCGGTGGTTTTACTGGAACAGATAAATCCTTTATTTCAGCTCAGATAAAGAAAATAAGGGAGAACAAGCTGGAGAAATCCGTTAAGATCTACCCGGAATTTCAGGGTGACAAAAAGTTGGAGTTTTTTCACGATGTTGATGTCATCAGTGTCCCGGTACGGAAGTATGACGGGTATGGATTATATATACTTGAAGCCAATGCTGCCGGTATCCCCGTGGTACAGCCCGCTACAGGAGCATTTCCTGAAATAATTGAAAGGACCGGAGGAGGCATCCTTTATTTACCTGATACTGTATCGGATCTAGCTGAGAACCTTTATAGGCTTTTAAGAGACAAGGAATTGATCTCCAGACTTGGTGTAAAGGGAAGTAATATGGTACGTCAGGAACTTTCGCTCGACAAAATGTCGGCCGGTCTTTCAGAAGTATATAATAAAACGATTAATAATGCTCCGTGTAAATAAGGTTTCCAAATCATTTCACCAAAGAGGGCTTGTCCTCAATGACCTTGACCTTGACATAAATGAAGGTGATTCCATTTCAGTTTCAGGTCCGTCGGGATCGGGAAAGACAACACTGCTGAATATTATCGGATTACTCGACAGGCCCGACAGCGGGGACATTGTTTTCAGAGGCATGTCAATCCTGAATTACAATCAGGATGAATCAGCTTTTTACAGGAACAGGAACATTGGTTTTGTTTTCCAGGATCATCTCCTTCTTCCATATCTTACTATAAAAGAGAACATCCTTCTCCCTTTGCTCGCATCAAAAACCAGTGAATCTGAATACAGGCAAAAGGTTGACGGATCGCTTGAAATGATGGAAAGAACAGGCATATCGGATATTGCAGGGAAGTATCCATTTCAGATTTCAGGAGGTGAGGCGCAGAGAGCAACCCTTATAAGGGCTCTTGTCAATAAACCTTCTCTTCTGCTGGCTGACGAACCGACCGGCTCGCTCGATAAAAAAAATGCCGTTAATCTGGGCGACCTTCTTTTGCAGATGAACAGGGACTATGGGATCACTCTGATTCTGGCAACTCATTCTCAGGAGCTTGCTGATAAGATGCAGACTCAGTACACTTTTTCAGATGGAAAGCTGATTCACGGAAATTAGTATCAGAATCGCACGGATGAAATTGAATCTAATACATATTGTCATCAGGTCAATATCCTATAACCTGAAAAGTGCTGTTTATCAGGTTAGTATAGTCCTATTGCTTGCTGCCGTAATCACAGGTTCTTTAATGACAGGCAAATCGGTCCGAAAGAGTCTCAGACAGACCTCTTTTGAAAAGCTCGGTAACACCGGGATACTCATCAGTTCAGGGATCCGTTATTTTGATCCTTCGCTGGTTGGCAGAATATCCGCTGAAACCGGATTAAAATCAACCGGTCTGCTTGAACTTGACGGATACTGTCAACATTTTATTACGGGACAAACAGCTCCTCGAATTAAAATATTCGGAATTGAAAATGATTTCTTTTCATTTCATGGAAATGAAGAGATTAACTTAAGGAAAGGTGAAGTTGCAATAAATGAACGGCTTGCAAGCTACCTTGGTATAAAAAACGGAGATGAACTAATAATCCGTTTCAATTCAATAAGCAGTATCCCGGCTGATGCCCCGTTTTCTCCCGGCATTGATGAAACAGCTTCATTAGTCCTTAAAACAGGTATTATTCTTAGTTCTGACAATTCAGGCAATTTCTCCCTTGGTATCAGCCAGATAACCCCGATGAATATATTTATTAACCGTTCGGACCTGGTTGATGGTGACGGGAAAACTCCTAAAATAAACAGGTTGTTGCTGGAGAATAAAAAGAGTGTTTCTGTGCAGGTCATTTATGATACGCTACGTGAGGTGCTAAAACCTGAAGATACAGGTCTTACACTGAGATCAATACCTGAAACGAATGAATATGAAATGATATCCGACAGGATTTTTATTGATCAGTCGCAGGTAGACGAAATAAATAAAATGCCAATCTCTGGCTTCCCGGTCATTACTTATCTTGCAAACAGTATCGCTAAAGGAAATAGGTCTGCACCTTATTCATTTATTTCAGGTCTTGATCCTTTACTATACGAAGGTGTTCCCGACGGAAACGGGATTGTGATAAACAAGTGGCTGGCTGAAGACATAAATGCAGTTAGAGGGGACACTCTTGAGGTCACGTGGTATTCACCCGATCCTTTAAATCGTCTTACTGAAGAGAAGATGAATTTTATTGTAACCAGCGTAGTCGAAATGAAAGGCATCTGGTCCGATTCGTTATTAATGCCGGAGTTTCCAGGTATTGCAGGAAGCGAATCATGTACCGATTGGGATGCCGGAGTGGATATCAAAATGGACCTTATCCGTAAAAAAGATGAGGAGTACTGGAATAAGTTCGGCGGTACTCCCAAAGCCTTTATTAATTATGAAAAGGGAAAAGAGCTCTGGGCCGGTAATTTTGGTCCTGCAACATCAATCCGTTTTAAAAAAGGTGCTGATGAAAATGAAATCAGTTCAAAGCTAAAAGGTTCAACTGATCCTTATAATTCCGGTTTTACGATTACTGACCTTCCACAGGAATCGATCAAAGCGGCAAATGAAAGTGTCGATTTCAGCACACTCTTTCTGAGCCTGGGATTCTTTATTATTCTGTCAGCAATTATTCTGCTTATTCTTGTTGTTTCAACTTTCTATGAAGCGAAGAAAGATGAGGTTACGACACTTTTTTCAATTGGATTCGCAAAGCGTGAGATCGAAAAGCTCCTGTTCATTGAATCTGGTTCTGTTGCAGTGATCGGAGCTCTCTCAGGAGCTTTCGCCGGAGGGTTATTCAACTATCTCATTATTAAAGCACTTAACTCCGTATGGCAGGGTGCTGTGCAGACCAATACATTAATTTCCGGGTTTGAACCATGGTCATTTTTTATCGGGTTTGCAGTCACTGTCATTCTTATCCTTATTATGCTCAAGATAAAATCTTCAGTATTTCTACGAAATCTGAGTAAGCCGGTAACCGGAGAAACAGAAAAACCCTTACATGGAAGGAATCTGCTGGTCACTATTATTTCTTTAACAACAACGGTCATTCTTCTGTTTCTGTCATTTGTTCTTGAAGAATACTCCACCATACTCTCCTATTCAGCCGGTATTATGGTATTTGCCACTTCGATCCTTATGATTCGTCAATATTACATTGGAAAACAAAAAACAGGAATTTACAGTTTCAGAAGGAAAAGTCAGATATCTGATTCTTACTATTCATTTCATCCTTCACAAGCTATTGCTCCGGTACTTTTTCTTGCTGCAGGACTATTCGCAGTAATAATCACAGGTGTCAACAGGATGAATCTCAGCGGGAATATGATGAAACCTTCAGGGGGAACAGGCGGCTATCTTCTGTGGGGAGAATCATCACTACCGGTGCGTGGCAGTCTGATAAGTAAAGAAGGCAGAAAAGAGTATGGGCTTGATGAACCAGAATTAAAGGAGCTTTCCCTGGTTCAGGCCAGGATAACTTCCGGCAATGATGCCAGTTGCCTGAACCTGAATCATATTGCTTCTCCTCCACTCCTTGGAATTGACGCATCAGAATTCATACGGAAAGGTTCATTTTCATTTGCTGCTAAAATGAAGGGGATTGAAGAAGTAAATCCCTGGCTGACACTTGGATATGCTCCTGCGAATGGCACTATATATGGAATTGCCGACCAGACTGTGCTGCAATACGGACTGAAAATCAAAGCAGGTGATACGCTGAAAATAAGAACTGAAAGCGGCCAGGTACTTAATGTGATAATCTCCGCCGGATTAAAATCATCAGTTTTTCAGGGATATGTTATTATCGGGAACGAAAATTTCAGAAGGTTTTTTCCATCAGTCCCGGGAAACCAGATTTTTCTGGCTGACGGTATTCCTGCGTCAGCAGAAATATATTTGAGAACACTGACAGAAAGGTTATCGGAATATGGGGTGCATTTTGAGCCAGCCGGCGAAAGACTCGCCTCATTTTTTGTCGTCACAAATACCTATTTATCAGTGTTTACCATTCTGGGGGGTATAGGAATGATCTTAGGTGTGACCGGATTGGGGCTGATACTTATCAGGAATTTCAATCAGAGAAAGAGGGACTTTGGTTTGATGCTGGCCGGAGGCTTCTCCCTGAAGACCATCCGGAAGATAATCTTTGCAGAACATGCAAGGATCCTGTTTTACGGCCTGTTAACCGGTATAATTTCGGCCCTTGTGGCTACCAGACCTTCTATAATGAATGATTCTGATCTTCCATGGAAGATTGTTGCTTTAATGATTCTACTGGTACTTATTACCGGACTGACTGCCCTGGCAGCTTCAGTAAAATCGATTAAAAAGGATACGTTGATAAACAGGATCAGGAAGGATTAACTGAAATCCGTGCTAATTTCTACCCACTGCAAAAAGAAAGTGCTGGGTCCTGAAATAAATAATTCCATCAGTTATGGCAGGTGCTGTCATACAGATATCCTTCATCGGAATTTCAGCCAGCAGATTAAAAGTGCTGCCATCCCTGATAATATATACAGTTCCTTCTTCGTCAACAATATATATCCTGCCATCAGAAGCAACCGGGGATGCTATAAAGCTCCCGGAGTTACCCAGTTTTGCATTATATACTTCTTTACCGGTTGAAGGATCGAGGCAATTGATTACGCCGTTCCAGTTTACATTGTAAAGGAGGCCTCTGTAAAGCAGTAAAGTATGCATGTAGGAGCCACCCCGGGGGAGACTCCATTGAACACCTGAATTTGAAGTCTCAGCATCTTTAAGAGTTATATCGCCTGTTGCACCTGTTTTTACGGCAATTATTGGTGAACTCTTCCCGTGAGCACTGTTGAAAAAGATAAGGTTATTTCCGACAATTGGAGTAGGAATCTGGATATCCCCTCCTCCCGACATTTTCCAGACTTCTTTACCTGTTTCAAAGTCATATCCTCCCCTGTGCTTAAAACCATTTACCGCAACATAGGTCTTGCCACCATTCATGTAAATGTTAGGTGTGCACCATCCCGGATACTCATCTCTTTCTGATTTCCATAGTTCTCTGCCGGTTTTAACATCATAGGCAGCTACAAATGAGTTATCAATCACATCGACCTGGATTATCAGGACGCCCTTATGCATAATCGGGGAACTGGCGAACTCCCATTCCGCCTTCGGCATAGTAAAGAAGACTGATTTCAAAATGCCGAAGCTCTTCTGCCATAGTAGTTTCCCTTCAATGTCATAACAAAACAAGCCCTCGGATCCGAAAAATGCTACAACATGTTTTCCATCGGTTGCCACAGTTGTGTTGGCATGGGTTGATTTAGGATGGCGCTTTATTTTGGGGACTCCTTTATATGAAGTCCTTTCCCAGATTATTTTACCATTGCTTTTATTGATGCAATAGACTTTCCATTCATGGACCGATGCATCATTTACAGGAGCAACGTCACCGTAGAGGCCAGGCTTATAACCTGCTTTATCCATATCACTTACTGCAGTAGTGATAAATAACCTGCTACCCCAGATTGCGGGATTCGATAATCCCATTCCCGGGATTTCTATCTTCCATTTTATATTTTCGGATTTGTCAAAATCAAATGTCTCCGGAAGATTTGCATTGTCAAGTACGCCTGAAGACAGATATCCCCGGTAACCCGGCCACTGGCGTTCAGGTAAAAGTTGTCCGTAAGTTAAGGAAGCAAACAATAGAGAAACAAGCAAAGAAGTTTGTATATAATTTCTGATTTTCATGATTTAATACCTGTTTGATAAGTTGAGGGACTAAAAATAGAAAATCATGATATCATATTCAACTTTTAATAGCTTTTAAAACTTTAAATTGTAACAGACTGAAACAATGTTTATATCGGAGATATGTGGAAAATAATCACGTTGGAACATGTATTCAAGCTCTATAGAATGTGTTTTGCCGATTTTATACTCAATCCCGGCCATAAACCTGTTTTTCTCAACCGATCTTTCTGCCTGAGTAAACATCGGGAAAAATAATTCGGTAGATATATACGGATTTACCGGGAATGAAGGAATATTGTAAAACGCCTTAAGCTTAATCCGTCCGACTTCTTTTGACTCTTTATCATTTTCATCCTCAAAGTACGTTTTGTAGCGTTGCTGGAATCTAAACCGGGCCGATAAATCAAAATCGCCTATGGGCAATTTCCCTTTAATATCTGCAAACCACTTATGTCTGGGATGAAACTGATCGTCATCTTCCTTGAATTCCGTAAATCTGTATGAGACGGCTGCTGAAAGATACTTGTTGATTTTATAGGATAGTCCGATATCAAAAAATGCCTCTTCAATTTTTGACGCATTATTAAAAGTCCTCAGGTTTGCATCTAAATCCAACCCAAGGTTCTTTACAAGTTTTTTTTCTGCTGCGACACTATACCACATTCCGAAATCATCCTGTGAAAAAGAGATTGAAGAGGTGCAGATCAGGAGAAAAACCAAAACAAGTTTCTTAGTCGTCATCATCATCATTTCTTGTATTATTATTAGTAACGTGACCCTTGTTGATGCCATCACTATAATAGTAGATTGTAATATCACATATATCACGCAGAAAATTTATCTTTCCAACTTCAACCCTGTTTATTTTTTTTATCCCGGTTCTTTCCTGAAGATCCTTCAGCAGTTCCTCATACTTATCCTCCCTTATAAGGTTGATCTTCTCATAAATGATGAGTTTCGAAGATTCATGTTTTATAAGCCAGAGTTTCTCCAGTCCGTAAGTAATGAAAATGATCACGAAATTTGAAAATAGCAGATCAACAAGACTTGTTTCAGTATTTGTAAGGGCATTGATTACAGAGACTCCTATTATCAGGAAAAGATATGTCATCTCCTTTATTGGCAGGGCATCGGTCCGGTAACGTATAATACCGAAAATGGCAAACATACCAAGGGCAAACCCTATCTGGAGCTTGACACTCTCAAGCAGGAAACAAAGGAGGAAAACTATGCTTGAAATCAGTATATAAGTAAAAAGATAGTCTTTTCGTCTGGTCTTTGAATAGTACAGCCATCTCACCAGAATCATAATAACTGCGATATTAAGGAGAAATCGCAGGACAAACTCGACAAAGCCCGGGAGATCAATTATATGAATTCCAGCAATGTTCACTGCTTCAGGCACTAAGATATCCATTGTATTCATTTTCGATCCTGTTTATTAATAAAATGTTTGGTTTGAGACTATTTTTAAGTGGAAGATCGTAAAGCATTGCACAACCCATGCAATACTTGCTGAATCCTGTGGGATAACTTGAGAACTGTTTAATGATTCTGGAAAAGGGCGACCGGGAGGCCACTCCTTCACTCTTGAGCTCTACTATCGATATTAACGGCAGTCCGATGCTATTTCCTTCAACGGAGGTGAAAGACAGATCCAAATCGATTGTAATCCGTTCACGTGTATTAAAGCCCACGAAAGTCATTCTCTTAAAACTATTTGAAAGAACGGGCTTTAATTCCTCACTGCGTAATTTTATATGTGAATTAATGAATTCAATTGCTTTCTCATCGGAGGAACTGCCTGAAAGTGAATTTTCCATTCGCCATTTAACTGTTCTGTTCTTCTTTGATTTTTTCTTTATTTCCAGAAAAGTAATTCCTGTTGATTTATAATTTCTGTACCTTACCTTTACCCGACCTGTTCTCCCGGTAACATGCTGATTGAAAAAAATATAGTCGGGAGTATCCAGATATATTGTTTCATATGGAGAGATCCTGGTGTTATTGATCTCAAGAACCCTGTACCTTTCCTGCATCAATATAAGAAGGTCAGCAACACGGTTAGCCGGCAGAAGATACTTGGTGTCAATCCTGTCCATAAGTTTTACATTATCCATCTCCTCCAGCCTGACGGAATTGAATGAATCAAGAATCTTCATTATTTCAGAAATCACTGCCATTTAATATGTTGTGTACACGTAAATCTTTTTCGATTTTAATTTCTTATTTGAATCGTACACGAGTTTCTCGGTCCTCAGTCCGTTCTCATATTTGTATTCTGATAATTCGATAAGTCTTCCTGATGGTTCAAATTCTTCCTCCCTTATTTTATTGTTATCAGAATCGTACTGGTATTTGAAGTGCTTGCTTACTTTTCCCTGCTTATATGTAATGTCTTCAAGGAGATTGCCCCGGGAATCAAAATATTGTTCAGTGTCCTTGTATTTTCGCGATATCAGCATATCGTATTTTTCCTGGGTGACTACGATGCTCTTGATCTTTTTATCAGATTCCTTATGCTGTGCATTCAATGCAGCATTCAAACTTATTATCAGAGTAAGGAGTAAAATGCATCTGGTTTTCATTTTTCAGGATTTATATTTTTAAACCTTTATTGCCCTTTCAGGCCCCTAAAATAATTGATTTCTAACTTCAACGTAAACCCATGTATCTAAATTGCTTAAATCGTGTATGATAATATTATTACAGGAAGACCCTCCTGATCCCTACTTACCCTCAGAAATTTGTCTGTAAGGTTATATCACACGGGATTACACTTATAATTGGACAATATTTCTAGGCCTGGTATTCGGTAAGTCCAAGATTCAGTTCAGGTTGTTTGTCGCTCATTGATTGATAAATAACCAGAGCAGCTCCAAGTGCAGTTGCATTGTTAATTATAGAAGTGTAAACTTTTTTTGTCGGGAATGACTTTGCAATAAGTTTCAGGAATATCTTATTTTTTGCAAAGCCACCTGTTATGTATAGATTTTCAATGTCATCATTATCCGGAAGAATAAGCCTGATAGCTTCATAGGTGAGGTCACTCAGCTCACTCATCAGTTGGTGGTAACCTTCATCGAAAGACTTAAAATCAAACAGATCAATTCTTTCCTTGAATTCTCTTGATTCCGGTCCGCTGTTAAAAAAAGCTCTTCTGTCACCGCTATACCTGGTTTTTAGCATATTAATCAGATCCTGATCGAAATTTACATATCTATAGAAATCACCGGTCGTCCTGAAATGATCCGTAAGCATTTTTGCACCTGTTTCATGCAAATTACCGAGGAACAACCTGGATGATTTGACAGGTTGACGGGCAATGCTCATATAGCACAGACAGTCGTTATCGAGCTGTTCCACCGAAAGTTTTTCGTTATTGAACGGATTCATATTTATACACCAGGTTCCGGTTGAGACAAGCAGGAATTTTCCCTTGCTTCCCGTGAAATAGGGTGCGAGCGATGATGAACTGTCGTGTATACCTATTCCGACTTTTATCCGTTTCCCTTCAATTTCTACTTCTGTGAATGTTCCGACAGGTACAGGTTCGGGAAGATCCAGTTCATGGTCAGTGACCCATGGATGGTATTTCATATTGTCAAAATCCCACAGCCCTGTATGACAGCCGATCGAAGTATGTTCAGAACATATCTTTCCTGAGATCAGGTATGAGAGATACTGAGGAAAATGAAGAATATACCGTACTTTTGAGAAAATTTCAGGTTTGGCAGTCCTGAGCCAGAGAATCTGTATTCCTGAATTAAGCATCCCCAGGGCCGGAGAAGCAGTCCTCCGGCAAAATTCATCCTGCCCGCCATATCTCCTGTAGATCCTTTCAGGTATTTTTTCATCGATTGGCTTGAGGTAATTATAAACAGGTGTTATCCTTTGTCCGTTGGCATCAAGATAAACTATTGTAGCACCATAAGTGGCGAAATTCAAAGCAGTCAGGTCATATTTTTCCGAATGTACAAGCTTGTTTATTGATTCCCCGATCCATTTCTCGATCAGATCAATATTATCGCATTCGAACCCGTCATCATCGAGTTTCTCTGAAATTCTTATCTCCTGCTCAAGGACAAGCTTGAAATTATAATCAAACAGAAGCAGTTTTTTGTTGGTCTTTCCAACATCAAAAACTGCAATAACTTTCTCCTTCATACTATTATCTACCCTGCTTTTTCATCAAACAGGACTATTAATATTTCTATCTTTTCTGCAATACTTCCTTTTCATATTTCATGATCTCTTCGATATAATCCTGGCCTGCAGGTACTTTGCTCTTCAGGCAATAGTAATCCCATACAGCTCCGAAGGGCTTGGACTTCATAAGCTCAAGGTATGATAACCGTTCAAAGGTCCTCCCTTCTTCTTCAAACTTCAAAAGTGTCTGATATGGTTCAAGCATGGCGTACATGAAAGCCATCTGGGCCGACCGTGTCCCAATAACGTAAGCACCTATTCTGTTAAGACTGGCATCAAAGAAATCAAGACCGATGTTTACTCTGCCAAGGGCTTTTGCCCGAATAATTTCCTGGGCGATGAGCAACAATTCATCATTAAAGGTAACGACGTGATCGCTATCCCATCTGACTCCCCTTGTCAGATGCAGCAGAAGTTCATCAATATAAAGAAGGATAGACGAAATCTTATCTCCAACCTGCTCAGTAGGATGGAAATGCCCATTATCGAGAGTGATCATTGTGTTGTTCTGAACTGCGTAGCCGAGGTAAAAATCGTGTGAACCTACAACCATCGATTCAGATCCGATTCCAAAAAGTTTGCTTTCAATGGAATCCTTCAGATATTTCTTTGGATATTTAACCATAAAAATCTCATCCAAAGACTTTTTCAGGAGTTTGCGTAATCCCATCCTGTCGACCGGAGTGTCTTTTGAACCATCAGGTATCCAGATGTTGTGAACGGCAGGAGTACCAAGCTGTCTTCCCATTTCGGCAGCGATATCGCGGCATCTCCTTGTATGTTCAACCCAGAACTTCCTGATCTTCGGTTTTTTGCTCGAAAGAGTATATCCATCATCAGCGAGAGGGTGGGAAAAGCAGGTACAATTGAAATCCAATCCGATCTTTCTTTTTTTTGCCCAGTCGATCCAACCCTGGAAGTGCTTTACCTCAATCTGATCGCGGTCGATCCTCTTACCTCCGAACTCCCCATAAATAGCATGAAGATTCAATCTCTGTTTTCCCGGTAGCAGGGATAAAACCTTGTCGAGATCATCCCGCATCTGACCAAGTGATTTTGATTTTCCCGGAAAATTACCGGTAGCCTGTATCCCACCACCGCCAAGCTCAGCTCCCTCTTTTTCAAATCCTCCCACATCATCGGTCTGCCAGCAGTGAAGACTTATTACAACGTCATCCATCTGTTTCAGGACTTTATCAGTGTCAACTCCTATTTCCGCATACTGCTCTTTAGCAAGCTGATATGATTTATTTATGTTCTCTTTATTCATTTCAGTAAATTTTTGTCAATGAGATTTTTTTCTTTATTTCTTTATTTCTTTATTTCTTTATTTCTTTATTTCTTTATTTCCCTGTTTCTATTTCCTATTCCAGAAAAAAGACCTGTTCAAGTGGCACGGATACAGGTGAATTGTCAGGATTCGTTTCCATAATATCGGCCATGTATTTCCACCATTTCTTAACAATTTCAGTGGTACCAAGGTCCTGTGAGGAGGCTGATCCCGACTGTTCCTGGTAAGCAAACAGGTAATTTGTCTCTTCATCGTAAAATATTGAATAGTTTCCTATTCCTTCATTTTTCAATAATGTGACCAGCTCAGGCCAGATGGCGCCATGCCTTTTTATATACTCCTCCCTGAAACCGGGAAATAATTTCATTTTAAAACCAAATCTTTTCATAATCAACTGATTAACTTAATTTGACGACAAATGTTGAAAGTATAAGTACAATGATTCCGAAAATAAGAACTATTACTGTTTTTGATTTTACACCTTTCCATTCTTTAAGAACAATTCCCCATATATTGCTGATTGCTATATTCAGGGCCATCAATATGCTCCATCCGAAAACGGCCATACCTTCCGGTAATTTACTTACCCCCATTCCAAAGAAATGGAACTGTAAAAACCACAGGAATCCTGCAAGGAAGGTAAAGGCCAGGTTATTAAGAAGGACATTGCCGGATGAACCCAGATAATCCCTGTATGTCTTGTTTTTAATGTTCAGATAACCGCAATAGACAAGATTCGTCAGAAATCCACCGAAAAGGATAAAAATAAGTGTCGGGTTTTTCTGAAATAAAGGATTTGTACCATGTGCCAGAGCTACATCTTCAATTGGTTTCCCTGCTTCAAATCCGAAATTGAAACAGGCACTCATTATTCCTGCAAATATTGCAA
>CAZCQC010000379.1:0-6814 GCA_964500155.1 uncultured Rikenellaceae bacterium
AACCATTCAGATAATCAGTTTTCTGAGAACTTTCGATATGAAAACAAAAGGATTTGGTGATGCGGGCACCGACCAGGGGGATCTATTGAAGGAGTTGGTATACAAAATCTTACATCTATAACAGTTCCCCTTCTTATTACATGTACTCACCCCCCGACCCCCTCTCTCCGCCAGTTGGCGGAGAAAGGGGGAAAATAAGGGGGTGAGTTAATGCATTAGTTCATATCGGGCGAATCCGGAAAATCGGCCCATACCCTGTATTTATTCTTGAACGACCGGAGAAGTCTTTTCCAGCTATCGACTCCTTTGGTGTTCATAATCACTTCGGAATTCACTTTGGAAATTACCCAGGAGTTTTCATTTAGCTCCCGTTCAAGCTGACCGGCTGACCAGCCTGAGTAGCCCAGGAAAAATCTGATCTGCCCCTGGTTCACTGATCCGGTCCTTATTAGATTACGGATCGCGTCGATATCGCCACCCCAGTAAATATTTTCTTCCACCCTGACACTCTGAGGTATAAGGTGACCCAGGTTATGGATATAGTGAAGAGTATCGGGAGCAACCGGTCCTCCCATGTTGAGATTCTCTTCCCAGCCTTCGAATCCGGTCACTGCATCGCAAATCCGTATATCAAGCTTTTTGTTAAGGATAAAACCAACTGATCCCTTTGGATTGTGGTCGGTCAGATATACAACACTGCGGTTAAAAAAAGTATCCGGAAGGAAAGGTTCCGAAATAAGTATTTTGCCTTTTTCCGGGATCTTATCTTCGGGAAGTATGGCGAACAGATCAATTTCCGGTTTCATATTGTAAAATTAACAAAGACAATTTAAACTTTAATATAAAATATATATAAAAATCATGCCAATTATGATGTAAAAAAAATAAAGCTAATAAATGATTTCAATTAAATAATGTAATATTTTTGACCAGTTTAGTTAAATAATTTTATGCAGAAAAGTACATTACGGATTATTGGGAATAAAGCAGTTCTGAATATACGTGAGCGGATGTGTGAAAATGCCGAGGAATTGCTATCAAGCGAAAAGTTCAGGGCAGTTCTTGATCATTGCATCAACCGGTTGAAATCAAAGAATTCCCCACTTCTCGATATTTTTGAGAACGGGATTGCTGATGAACCTTCAACCGATAACCTTGTGAAGACGTTGTCTCTGCTTGTCAAGTATGAAAACAATGTTGTCCCCCATATATTTGATAAATCGGCCGGATTTCTCAGGGATATTCAGCTGCTCAATAATTTCGTTGAGCATTTGTACGACTACTGGCGTCATTTTGACAGGTTTATAATAAACGATTCAGAGGGCGACCGACTGGACAAGCGGCCTTACAGAACATTCAATGAGACGATAGAGCATCTGACCCATCTTATCAGGACTGTATACAGGCATATCCAGGAGAACATTACAGGAAGCCATCCTACGGTTTACAGACAGGTTCCGGCCGGAGCAGAGATTGCTGTCATTTCATTGCCAAAAAACATCTCATGGAATGATGACAGATATTTAAAGCTTAATGCGGTGCCAGTTGTCCGTCAGATACTTATCTACCCGCCACTTGTGATCCAGCAGACCATGAACAAGCGAACCGGGGATTTTAAGAGGATAAAGCAGAATCCTGTCGATCTGGCAGAGCTTAACTCTGATGATTGGCTCTGCTTCCCTGCTAAAGTAGGAAAGTATATTATTATGGTATACTTTCACCTTACCTTCTTTGAACTTGGATTGTCGCTGTGCAATCTTTTCCAGCTGGCAGAAGATTCAGATCTTGAGAAGAAACCTGATGCGGTCTTTATTTATGGTATCGCCGATAACAAGCTTGACAACCTTGCCAAATATCCGACAGTTTTTTATAATGATGAAAAAAATTCAATTTTTGTTGGTGCTATACCCGACAGGGCTGAATTCGGATATTTCGGTTACCTGAAAAAAATGATGCTTACACTGCATAACTCCCTTGTAATGAAAGCAGGCAACATGCCTTTTCATGGTGCTATGGTAAAGATACTCCTGCATGGGAACAAAGAGGCCACTATACTTATGATGGGTGATACCGGTGCTGGCAAATCAGAGACTCTCGAAGCATTCCGTGTTCTCGGTGATAAACAAATACGTGAACTGAAAATAATTGCAGACGATATGGGGTCGGTCGAACTTGACCGTGATGGCAATCCTGTTGGATACGGAACAGAAATAGGTGCTTTTCTGAGGCTCGACGACCTTCAACCAGGTTATGCTTACGGGCATCTCGACAGGTCAATAATAATGAATCCCAGCCAGGTTAATGCAAGGATCGTATTCCCGGTCACAACTTTTAATACAATTATTACCGGACATAAAATTGACTATATCCTGTATGCAAATAATTATGAAGAAATTGATGAAGACCATCCTGTAATTGAAAAGTTCAACACACCTGAATTGGCCCTTGACGTTTTCCGTAATGGTGCTGTTATGAGCAAGGGGACCACAACATCAACCGGGCTGGTTCATTCATATTTTGCAAATATTTTTGGCCCTCCGGAGTACAGGGAAATCCATGATAGAATTGCGAAAAACCATTTTTCAGCCTTTTTTAAAACCGGTGTTTTTGTAGGCCAGATGCGTACCAGGCTAGGGATACGGGGCTATGAGTCTTCAGGGCCCAGGGAGGCAGCAATCGAATTGCTGAAGATCATAGGAGCTGGTGAGTAATAAGATGTATTTTTTAAAACACGGAGTTGCACGGAGTAAAACCAGAGTTGCACGGAGAATAAATAATGTAATTACATTGTAATTACATTCTAAATATCCACAAAAACCATCAAAAAAGGCACGGATTATAACCGAGTCTCGGTTCAGCGGGACGAGCTCGGCGAAGCCAAATCCACGCCAGCCTTAGTGTTTTTTTAGCCCCCCATTTGGGGGGATTGGGGGTTAATATTTTTCAGGTACAGCCTCTTTCATCATTCCATATACTGCATCGAAAATATCCTCAGCGCTTGGTTTTGAGAAATAATCGCCATCGGTTGTATAGGCTGGTCTGTGCTCTTTTCCGGTAAGGGTTTTAGGAGCAGAGTCAAGATAATTCCATCCGCCATGCTTTTCGAGCACTTCCTGCATCATATATGCAGTTGTTCCGCCAGGGACATCCTCATCGAGGAAAAGTATTCTTCCTGTCTTTTTGAGCGAGTTCAATATTGTCATGTTCCTGTCGAACGGAACCAGAGTCTGTACATCAATGAGCTCCACAGAAATTCCGTGCGCTGCCAGTTGATATGCTGCCTCATGTGCAATTCTAACAGTTGATCCGTATGTTACGAGTGTCAGATCAGTACCTTCGGCAATGATCTCCGGAATTCCAAGTTCTATCTTGAATTCACCCAGATTATCAGGCATCTTTTCCTTTAGTCTGTATCCGTTCAGCGGTTCAATTACAATTGCAGGATCGTTTCCTTCGAGCAGCGAATTGTAAAAGCCTGCAGCCCGGGTCATATCCCTGGGGGAGCATACATAGACACCCCTGACCGAATTTATAAGCATGCTCATCGGGGAACCTGAATGCCATATACCTTCGAGCCTGTGCCCCCGAGTGCTTATTATCAGAGGTGCGATCATCCTTCCGGCTGTCCTGTAGTGTGTAGTTGCAAGGTCATCACTCAGGAGCTGAAGAGCGTACATTAAATAATCGAGATACTGGATCTCCGCGATCGGCCTCATACCCCTCAAAGCCAGTCCTATTCCCTGGCCAAGAATTGTTGCCTCTCTGATTCCGGTGTCAGTAATCCTTAATTCACCGAATTTTTTCTGCAAACCTTCCAATGACTGATTTACTCCGCCGATTTTACCAGAATCCTCACCAAAGGTCACAAGCAACGGGTATTTTGAAAATAACTTATCATAGTTGTCCCTGAGTATCTGACGCCCGGGAACCTCAGGTGAGTTTTCGGAATATTCCGGTCTGACCGGTTTGACCTTCAGCACTGATGAAGGCATCTCATTGTAAAGAAATGTGTTATAGCTATTTTCCGCATCCTCATAATTCCTTTTAAGCCACCCCTGAAGCTCTTCCTTAAGGTTATCGGCTTTCCCACACGTGCCACAAACATTTCTGAGAATCTTTCTGGCGGCCACGAAATTATCCTTCCTTATCGGTGAAAGAACTTTCTTCAGGTCATCAGTTATATCATCAACTGCTGCCTCCTTTATTTCTTCAATACATTTGCAGCTGCGGTCACTAATGATTTTTACCAGCGCTTCCCTTTCAATCTTTATAGGGTTCTGAAACAACTCCCATCCTTTCTTCCTTGATTCCTTTGCTTCAGTCTCTGCATCGGCAGCAACTATGTCAAGTTCTTCAGCGGTCGCGATCCCGTCATTGATTATCCATTCTCTCATTTTCCTGATCGGATCAAAATCATCCTCCCATTTCAGCCTTTCTTCACTTTTATACCTTTCGTGGGATCCGGATGTCGAATGGCCAAGCGGCTGGGTGACCTCCTCAATATGAAAAACAACAGGCTTCTGGTCGCGTCGGCAGATCTCTATCCCTTCCTCGTAAAGTTTTAATAGTCCGGGATAATCCCATCCTTTTCCTTTGAAAATAATTATCCCCGGCTTTCCGGGTTCATCCTCAAAACCTCTGAGAATATCTGATATACTGCTTTTTGTCGTCTGGTATTTTTTAGGGACTGAGATACCATATCCGTCATCATAAACCGACAAAGCCATTGGAACCTGAAGGACGCCAGCTGCATTTATGGTCTCCCAGAAGTGACCCTCTGAGGTGCTTGCATCGCCGATCGATCCGAACGCAACCTCATTTCCCTGATTTGAAAGGGTTTTGAACTGGTGAAGTTCCTGATTGAGCCTGAACAGCTTTGAGGCGTATGCCAGGCCCAGGAGCCTGGGCATCTGACCCGCCGTAGGAGATATATCCGACGATGAGTTTTTCTGTTTTGTAAGATCCAGCCAGCTTCCGTCCGGATTAATATTCGGAGTTGAAAAATGATTATTGAACACTCTGCCTCCGCTGCCCGTATTTATATCCCTGTCGGTATTGCCGTAAAGCTGGTGAAAGAATTCAACAGAATTATAGAGCCCCATTGCCATCATCCATGTCTGGTCGCGGTAATAGCCCGAACGCCAGTCGCCATCTCTGAACTGTTTTGCAAGGGCTATCTGGATTATTTCCTTACCATCCCCGAAAATCCCGAACTTTGCTTTCCCGGTAAGTACTTCACGGCGTCCTATTATACTAAGGCTGCGGCTTAGATTTGCCAGCCGGTAATCAGCAAGAATGATCTCTTTATTTGAAATATTTACGATTGAGTTTGAGGTTTGATCCATAACTGCATTTAATTTTCTGACAGAAGTTAAACAAACTATTTAATAGGTTGTTTAAAGTTAAAAGAATAAATGATGATTATCTTTGCAATTCCTGATGACTTTGTGTCGTGATACCAAAAAAATAAATGCCACAAAGGCGCTAGGACACAAAGTGAAATATTGGAAAATAGGCAAATAAAATGTTTGTTAAACTACTTATAATAAGCGCTATAATTATGGCTATTTCCGGAATATTCCTCGGAATAAGGATTCTGTTGAAGCATAACGGTCGTTTTCCGGAAACTCATGTCAGCAGGAACAGGGAAATGCGGAAACTGGGAATAACCTGTGCTCAGGACACAAATATAGGATGCACTACGTCGGATGATTCTGGTAACTGCACTACCTGTGGCAAAAATATTTTTAACCACGGAGTCTCATAGAGTTAAATGGAGTCACACAGAGTAGGTACAGAGTGATATGGTTTTACTCCGTGAAACTCGGATGAAACTCAGTGCAACTCCGTGTTTAAAGGATCTACTAATTTCCCGATTCCGAAATAAATCTCCTTAGATTTTCAGTTGTCCATGTCTGGTAATTTCCGCTTTCATCCGAATAGACCAGAAATGCATCAAACTCGGGATGAAACCCAAGGAACTCAATGGCTTTTTCTTTGCCGATGACCATGCATGCAGTTGCAATACCATCAGCTGTGGCACAATCATTTGCAATAATAGTAGCACTCAATAGATTATTCCTGGCCGGATATCCTGTTCTCGGATCAATTGTATGAGAATATTTTATCCCGTTTTCAACAAAAAACTTTCTGTAGTTGCCTGAGGTTGCAAGCGACCTGTCCTTAAGGCTGATAACAGCCTGAAGGTCATTTCCCGGCAGATTATTGTTATCCTCCGGCCTGTCAATACCTATCCTCCATAAAACCCCCTTCTTGTCGCCTTTTACCCGAACTTCTCCTCCGATCTCTATCAGATAACTTCTGATTTTTTTACTATTGAAAAAATCACTTATGATATCTACTGAATAACCCTGGGCTATAGCATTGAAATCAAGATTTATACCAGGATCGCCCTTTAATACTTTGCCATTTTCTATTTTAACCTTTTCCATACCGACAAGTTTCAGCAGAGAATCTCTTTTTGTTTCAGAAAAGTTCTTCTGAGAATCCGGACCAAATCCCCAGGCTTTAACAAGCGGACCAACAGTTATGTCAAATGCCCCTTCGGTTATATCAGTGATTTCTGCCGATTTGTTAAATGCCTCCGTAAAATATTTATCCGGTATCACATCCTCATTACGATTCACTTTTGAAAGGATTGAGGAATCTACATAAAGGGACAGGGACATGTCAAAATCATGAAGTATCTTCTCAACCTCTGATTTCAGATCCTGAGGGTTGAGCTTTCCCGTATTTTCGAATACCATACTGTAGGTAGTCCCCTGAACAAACCCTGCGAAGTTATCGTAGGTGG
>CAZCQC010000380.1:0-4932 GCA_964500155.1 uncultured Rikenellaceae bacterium
TATTACCATGGAATGATAACTGAGGATTTTCTTAAAAACAATATTGGTGATGGCTATCAGAATTATTATTTATGTGGCCCTCCTGCTATGATGGTTGCTGTAAAAAAACAATTGGCCAGACTTGGTGTTGGAGAAAATTCAGTTACTTTGGAATTGTAGCGAAGAACTGAGTCCAGCGTTAGGAGGACGAGCTCACCGAAGGTAATCTCTTTCTTAATACAAATATTATCCGTAATAATGTATGGAAAACCAACTTCTGGAGATACAAACAAAGATTCAGATTCAAAAACCTGCAACGGAAGTCTTTGAAGCCATTGTTGACCCTGTAAAAATGTCTAATTATTTTATCGCAAAAGGCAGTGGAAGAATGGACCATGAAAAGATGATCATGTGGCGATTCCCTCTTAAAAGCCTGGCTTGAATATGGGATCAATCTCAGAAAAGGAGCTTTTGAATTTCTTTCAGATAAATAAACTAATAATAAAAAATATGATCAGGAGAAATTTATTCATGGGATTGATTTTGTCAATATCACTTTGTCAATTCACTATGGCTCAGTCAAATGCAACAAGGATCCGTCACATGGTTGTTTTTAAGCTTAAACATCCTGGAGGTTCTGCAGAGGAACAGAATTTCTTAAATGCCATAAGGAAACTTGCAGCAATTCCTGGTGTGGAAAAATTTGAATGCATGAAGCAGATCAGCAAAAAGAACAAATATGATTTTGGATTGTCTATGGAGTTTGCTGATCAGCAGGCTTATGATCAATACAATAATCACCCCGATCATATTGCCTTTGTTCAGAACCGCTGGCTTAAGGAAGTAGACGATTTTCTTGAAATCGATTTCAAGCTATTGGAATAAATATAACCAATTAGCTGTAATAAATTCAAAATCTGAACTACCTGGTATTATTGAAAATCGTTGATATTATAAAAAAGATTAGCGCCAATACACAAGACCAGGCAAACCAATCTCCTGCTTGAGAATATATTGTCCACACTCCTTTTACTGGTAATTCGGTAATGATTGTCCTGTTATTCAGTGTATTATAAAAATCCATCTGTGACAGGACCCTCCCCTGGTAGTCTGCACCCATCGTTAATCCTTCCAGGGTGGTTCTAAGCATGGAGCATCCGTTCTCAATAGCCCGTAACATTGAAAGTTCAGTATGCATATTGGCAGAACCTCTCGCAGGTTCATCTCCCGGAACTATAAGGATATCCACACCCTTTTTTCCTGCCTGGCGGATAAAGCGGTGAAATTCCATTTCGAAACAAATAGGCGATGCAATTCTCCCATAAGGTGTATTGATTATTTCAACCAGGTTGCCCTGGTAAAAGCTAGCATTTGGATTTCTGCCCTTGTAATGATCATAAGCAATCTCTCCGTTGGGCTGGATGGCAAGTACATGGTTTTGATCAGGTCCCTTATAATCACCAAGCACCAGCAGACTGGGGAAAAAGTAAATCTGATGTTCCCTGGCGAAATCCTGCATACGGTTTATTAATACAGCTTCGTCCTCGGCAAACACAACAGCATTGCCGCTGGCCCAGGAGAGAATCCTGATGCCTGAAGGAATGAGCTTTTCTGAAGAAGCAAACAACTCATCCTGAACTTTATATGTTAATGCCCGATATTTTTCTTTCTGCAAGAGCTTTTCTCCCTCAGGCATATCGTCTTCATATGCATAGAACATATTGTCTTCTTCAAAACCAACTACCACTGATCCTACCTTGACGGTTCCGGAATCAGGTGCAAAAAAAGTCATACGAATACTGCCACATATTATTATCAGAAGAAATAGTACGGTAAATACTGTAACCGGCAGTCTGACTTTCTGAAGGTTAAAATTGTCTTCCCAGAGCAGATTTATAATGGAAGCCAGCCAGCCTACCAGGAAAGAAGGCCCCCAGACTCCTGTTATTGAAACAAACTGTATCAGTGGCTTAAGGGAGAACATAGAACCTGTCCAGTGAAGTATTGTCCCCAGCTGTTCAATGTAAGACAGAATGAACTGGATCACAATCAACGATACAGGGTAAACCAGGGTTGAAAGCAGCTGATTACGAACTCTCTCATGAAGGAAACGGTCAATAAGGCATGGGACAGTTATATAAAATGTAAAGCTCACCGCGATGAGGATTTTAAACACCAGGTCAACCTGTTCCGCAAGACCGATGAAATAAATATGGGATGACAAAAGAATAAAAGGGAAAGCCAGTACAATTCCCCAAAAGCTGCGCTGCATCCTGAAATATCTCAAAAAGAAAATTGAACCGATCCAGGTTGTAATGGGGAGGTTCCATTTGCCGCCCATGAACAAAAGAAATATGCATCCTGACAGGATCCAGAGGAAGTTAAGGCCGGAATTATGTTTATATTTTTGTTCCATAGTTATCTCATCTTTTATTGAGTGAAAGAATATGTTACAGGTTAAAATTAAATATGGCATTACCATTGTACAAGATAATTCCCGGTAACAGGACATCTTTACAGTTGAATTGTACTTCGGCGGTAACGGATTGTACCGGGAGGTTATTTATTAAGCCATTCTTTGAAGCTCTGAACCCTTTCACGGCTTACAATAACTTCATGATTGTCAGGCAGGAGCTGCAAGATAAGCCGCCGGTTGAAATAATCTGAAAATCTGTTGATTGCTCTTATATTAACGATAGCATTTCGGGTTACCTGAAAAAATTGTTCCGGATCAAGCAAATTGCTCAACTCAGTAATGCTGTTCTCTACAATTGACCTTTCTCTCTTCAATAATACGGCAAACACCAGCCCATCTTCAGCAAAGAAATATGAAATTTCGTCGGCTGCAAGGTATTTATAGCTTTTGCCTGACTTTACAAGAAATCGCCGCTTAAAGATTTTCTGTCCTGATGAAATCAATTGATTATACTCTTTAAGATTTACCTTTAAATAGGCTTCCTTCGTTTTTATAAATTTGTCAAAAGCCTTCTTGAGATCAGCAAAATTCAATGGCTTCAATAAATAATCAATACTGTTCAGCCTGAAGGCATTTAAAGCAAACTCGTTGTAGGCAGTTATAAATATCACCGGCACATCCATATTCACCTGGTCAAAAAGATCAAATGATGTTCCGTCGGTCAGCTGGATATCAGCAAGAATCAGGTCAGGCAGTTCAGTTTTGTGGATGAACCATTCCATTCCTTCTTCGACTGAACCAATTACATCCAATACTGTAATTGAATTATCATATTGTTTTAAAAGCCGGATGATCATATCAGCAGTAGGCCTCTCATCTTCTATAATCAACATTTTCATTTTGTCAGGTAAGTTTGGGAAGTTTTACCTCAAAGTAATTACTGGATTCCTCGATAAGAACCTCCTTACTGCTTTCTATGATATATCTATTTCTGATGTTTTGCAATCCGATACCTGTTGATTCCTGCAGCAATTTCCGTTTGTTAATATTGTTACGTATAATTATATATTCATCATCCTCAAGGAGTTCAATGGCTAGCTGATTATCCTTTGTAAAGCTATTATGTTTTACTGCATTTTCTGCCAGCATCAAAAGCGAGAGGGGGAGAATTTTGGACTTTGAACGTGTACGATCCGACAGAGTCACTGACAACGTAATACAGTCCTGATGACGGATCTTTATAAGAAAAAAATAGGAATTGAGATAATCAAGTTCTTTGCCAACAGTAACCAGGCTATCTGTATTTGTTTCAAGGATGTAACGATAGTGTCTTGACAGATGTGAAATATAATCTGCTGAAAGTTGTGTGCTTTCATAAATCAATGATGACAAAATGCTCAGGTTGTTAAAGAAGAAGTGCGGATCGATCTGATTCTTTAGTGCTGCATACCGGGCAGCAATACTCTCCTTTTTTTGCCGGGCAGCGATCATTTCCATTTCTTTCACATTTTTCATGGAAGTAACAAAAATATGTGTCCCATATACCAATATAAAGAACAATATGAATCCAAAGAGCAATTCTGGATTTATATTAATTGATCCTAAAATATCAGAAGATCCAAATAATTCAGGGTTTAAAAATGGTATATCCGTTGTATCTGCAATTGCGAACAGGGAATGATCCATCAGAGAATATCCCCGGCTAAAAATAACCGATCCTGCAATAACGAAAAGTAACAGAATCAATGTAACTAACGTAAGTCTCCGATACCATGTTTTCTTATCCAGTGTATTCCAGATAAGCTTATTGTAGATAAAACCGCAGGCTTCCCAGAACAGCATCCAGTATGCTATAAAGTAAACGCTGAACACAAGACTTCTGAGGCTTGGTTCAAGTGCGCCGGAAAATGTCTGATCGCCCTGCTTGAATAGCAAATGAAAGATTATTATTACAGATAACCGAAGAAAAAAACTCTGCGTTTTCTTATTCATTACCGGAAAGTCTTTATGATTGAAAGTTAATTAATAATTTTTACAGCAAAGATTCTTGCTGATTTTTAACCGATTCAATCACTTTCACTATGAACATTCTACTCTTTATACACATCTTATCATCTGTGCTATACACGATCTTTTTAATCCCATTAGTAACCCACGATTCCTGAACCGGCAACATGATTCGGACCCTGAAAGGGCCCAATCAAGACACCACATCAGTGGTGCGATTTGAATAACCCCCGATGCCAACCGGGGGCAGCTGATCCCCACCCCCGGTTGGTACCGGGGGTTATTCAAATTCAGTCATATTCATGACTTCCTTAATTAGCCCCTGGCTAGGCTATTTAACTGTTAAAGTCTTTGTTTCTTACAGTTATCGGTATGACTGAGAAATGAAGAATATCAATTCAATTATCAGATTCCAAAAAAAAGAAGATGTGTATAAAGAGGAGCATGAACAATAGGGGACACAGATTGTTTCTATACCAGTCTTTCAAAACAGTCAAATTGCGGCAGATGTTTTACTTGGCTGCAGGAAT
>CAZCQC010000381.1:0-3778 GCA_964500155.1 uncultured Rikenellaceae bacterium
CTCTCTTATTTTCGATGCTCATATAGAAGATGGTAGCTTCAGATCGGGTTTCCACCTTAATTATATTAAGCGTTTCATGACTTTTCAGCGAGTAATTTGGACTAATGATTGTCTGTGAATTCAAAGATCCGCTTACAATCAAAATTAAGTTGCAGAAAGCAAAGATTCTTTTCATAGTGAATATAATTCAGGGTGCAAGATAAAAAAAACTCTGTGACTCCGTGATCTTTGTCACAGAGTGCACAGAGTATAAACAACCTGTCAGCAGACTGGAGATGGAGATTTCTGAAAAATCACCCGGACATGGTTGTCTTGTTCACTTATTAATAATCAGTGTTTTGGGGATCAAAATTACACCAGGTTGTGGTCCAGTTTGTAGTGCCGAAGGCACCCCTGTAAGCTACCGAGGTAAAGAATGAATCAGTCAGCCTGGTATTTGTGAATAAAGCTCCATTAAGCAACGGAGAACCAGTCGCAGGAACGAAATTAGGAGATGCCAGGTTAAAGGGTGCTGTGACTTGAAGCAAATCATTCGTCGACATGATCTGGTTGTTTCTTGATGCATTTGTAAACCAGGTTTCAACATCAGTCAGATAAGTTGTGCTGTAATTAGCTGTCATTCCAGCCATCACGCAGTTTTCAATCTGGAGAGTATTTGCAGTTGCCTGTGCAGGTGAATCCCCTTTCTGGCCGTCGATATCCAGTCCGGTAGGATAACCTGCGAACACTGTATTGTAAATCGATGTGCGTGTTCCCCGGCGTAAATGCATTGCACGTCTGTACAGGGAGTTAATTGTTGTTGAGGAGGTTGCCAGAGGTCCGAACATACTGCCGTTTGTAAATAATGGTGCAGTAACTGGTGTAAGTGTCGATCCGTCAGCATCATTGTCCGATTCAAACCCGTTTGATTGTGACTGGTCAGCGCTGGCCGGATCGCGAAGACTTACAAAAAACTGAACTTTTCCTATAAAACCGTTATCAGTATCAAAATCATCATCCCAACCCCGGAATGCAACAAGGTATTTAGCATTTACAGTACCACCGAACCATTCATACGAATCATCTCCTGAGTAGGACACCTGAATGTGGTCGATTGTTGTACCTGAGCCAACTGAGTAAAGAGTCAATCCGTTTATCTCACTGTTGGCGGTTGCGGTAAGAGGGATACCCGGGAATTCAATTCTTACATACTGAAGTACCCCTGAATTATCAGCTGGATTGGTTCCTCCATAGTTTGACCCTATCCCTCCTTCAGCAATGCCAACACCAGTGCCATTATCATGCTTGTTTGTCGGAGCATTGCCACAAATTACAAGACCGCCCCAGTCACCATAGCCACGCTGTCCTTTTGCCTTATCTGATGTAAATACTATTGGCTTTGCTTCAGTACCCTGTGCCATTATCTTTGTACCTCTTTCGATTATCAGGGCACCTTTCGTGCCTGAGACTCCTTTTATTATAGTCCCCGGTTCAATAGTAAGAGCTGCATTATTTTTAACATAAACAAATCCCGAAAGGAAATAGCGGGCATTAGCGTACCACCTGGTATCTGATGTAATATCACCGCTTACTGTTATCTGCTGCCCGTTTGAAGGAATAACTGTCACTTCACAGGTCACCTGAATTGAGTTGCTTTCTTCAGATGTTGCTTTGATTGTTGAAGTTCCGAGAGAAACTCCGGTAACAACACCACCTGCAACCGTTGCAACCGCAGTATTTGTCGATTCCCAGATAATATTCTTGTTTGTCGCATCCACAGGAGTGTATACAACATTCAGGTTCTGAGTTGCTCCAACCATAACTTCAGCGGTTATCTTATCAAGATCAATCCCTGTTAGAGCCACATCCTTGTCGCATGATATTAAAATGGCTGTCATCAGGATCGGAATTGTAAAAAGCTTTAATAATTCAATTTTTGTCTTCATCTTTTTTGTTTTAATTATTACATAGTTATCCTTTACATTATAATTTAGTTCCTTAATGTTTTAGAAAAGTTGCCGTAACGCCGCTATGCCGTTACGCCTTTATACCTCACTATAGTTTCACTGTCAAGCCAAGGCTGAGGTACCGGCCAGGATAATATATTCTTGTATATTGCTTCCGGTTAAACTCTTTAATGCCCTGCTCTTCACCCTTTGAATATGTTGCCATATCCACTGTGGCATTAATCGCCTGCATATATTCAGATTTTTCATTGAGAAGATCCCTGATACCGCCCTTGAGCTCAAATCTCTTCCCTATTGTTTTGCTGATTGTCAGATCAAAAACATTCCTTGGCATTTCGTAGATATCAGGAATATCCTCCCATTCGTTCGGAGATGGCCTGCCAACAGCTACTATTCTTTTCCCGATGACATTGTAAAGAAGGCTTATCATCATTCCGTTGTTCTCACCCTGATAGTAAAGACCTGCGTTAACAATATAAGGTGACTGACCTTCAAGAGGTCTGTTACGTGAAAGCGATCCATCAGGAAATGTTACCCCGCTTTTTATTACAGAGCTGTTCAGAACGGCAGTAAAATTCTTCATTCCCGGTAAAAAGTCGAGCGATTTTCTTAATTCGGCCTCAATCCCCATACCATAAGCCGATTCAACATTTTCGAAAGAGTATTGTGTAGGATTATTCCCCAGGATTATCTGTTCAATAGGATTGAGGAATTTCTTATAAAATATGCCAACATTAAATGTTTCACCTGGATTAGGGTAAAGCTCATACCTCAGATCGTAGCTGTGAATATATGCCTGTTTAATGTGAGGAGCGCCATAAATTCCGGCATTCTGTTCAAAATCAACATAGTAAAACGGGGCAATCTCCCTGAACTCCGGCCGGTTTATTGTCATGCCATACGCTGCCCTTATAAGGCTTTTTTCGGATACATTATAAGTTATGTTGGCTGAAGGGAAAAAGTTAATGGTATCTCTGTCTACATTTACCCTTATGTTGGAAGCCTGCTTATAGCTTGCAAGAGTCTGTTTGTTTTTTTCAGCTCTCACTCCTGCATAGATATTAATCTTCTCTCCCACAGGGATCCTGGTAGAAAGATAGGCAGCAATCTGATTATTTCCTGCATTATAAGAATCGGAAAGGGCTGTGACCTCGGTTAGTTTTATGCCAGTGGTCAGATTTATATTTGCATCAGTGAATATCTGATCAACAGGCAGAAAGGTTTGTCCGAATTCCGACTCAGAGCTCCCTTTTGCATATCCGAAGTTCCGGGCATTAAAGGTTCTCTCCTTATTTTCAAGATACACGCCTGCTTTAATCTCGGGTTGAAATCTTCCCAGACTCAGCTGTCGTGTAAAGTTGACCATGGCTGATAATGTGTTCTCTTTCAGATTTATCCACATTCTTGATTGTGATGAAAGATCGGCCTGATCCGAAAACAAAAGCATATATTTATCAGGATCGGATTCGTCGCGCAGATATCTGTATCGTTTTGTATCTGGTTCTCTGTTATTTGAGGAAGCATAACCAAGAATCCAGTCTATTTTTGTTTTTCCCTGTCCGAACGAATGATCACCTGCAAGCTGGCCTGTGTAAATTGACCTGCTCAGGTATCTCAACTCTTCCGATCTTACATATCTTCCGTTGTTATACCATTCCCTTCCGTCCCTGATAATGTAACGGGAAGAGCCGGACTGGTTGAAAAGATTGCGTAGCTCAATCTTTGTACTTTTCCCCAGAAAAAGTGATGTATTGTTCATTACTGCAACCCTCGCCGAATTCGAAAAATGCTGATCGATAAACTGATTCAAATATGATGGTTTATCAGTCGAA
>CAZCQC010000382.1:0-4073 GCA_964500155.1 uncultured Rikenellaceae bacterium
AAATACAGATCGAAAAAGGAGATGCAGAGTATAGTTGACAAATTTTTCTCAAACTGTCATGAAAAGGGCTACAACGATGAGATCACAAAAGAGGTATGGAGACAGATTGAATCATTTGCAGGTTATTCATTCTCAAAAGCACATTCTGCTTCCTATGCTGTTGAGAGCTTTCAGAGCCTCTACCTGAAAGCTCATTTCCCTCTTGAATTCATGGTTGCAGTCATCAATAATTTCGGAGGATTCTACAGGACATGGGTATATGTGCACGAAGCAAGAAGATCAGGAGCAACTATCCAGCCTCCATGCGTGAATAAAAGCACATTCAAGACTACTATATACGGAACGGATATCTACCTTGGATTTATTCATATTCTCAGTATCGAAGAAAAACTTGCACGATCGATCGAAGAGATACGTGATGCTGACGGCCCATTCAGCGATCTGAATGATTTTGTCGGGAGGGTCTGCCCCGGGCTTGAACAGGTAGTTCTTCTCATCAGGGCCGGAGCCTTCAGATTCACAGGGAAAAAGAAGGCTGTTTTGCTATGGGAAGCTCACATGATGATGAACAGTAAAAAACATGAGAGCATCCGTCCTCTGTTCTCCCAGCCTGTTCGCAGCTTCACACTACCCGACCTTGTTCACGGGAACCTTGATGATGCTTATGATGAAATTGAGCTGTTCGGCTTTCCTGTTACGGTAAGCTGGTTTGATATGCTTGAGACATCATTCCGAGGTGAGATATCAGCACGGGATATGCTGAAATACACCGGGAAAAAGATACGTATGGTCGGACACCTTGTAACAATAAAATATATAAAGACGATAAAGGGAGAATGGATGAATTTCGGATGTTTCATCGATACCGAAGGAAATTTTTTTGATACCACTCATTTTTCACAATCGCTCAAGAACTATCCCTTTAAAGGCAGCGGTACATACCTTATCCTTGGGAAAGTGGTTCAGGAGTTCGGTTTCCCTTCAATTGAAGTCGAAAAACTGGCAAAGCTTCCTGTCAGACCTGATAAAAGATACTGAACAATCACTATTTAACCGCCTTGATTAATCTCATCATCTGGCGATTCTCTGAACGAAGAAGCATCTGAGGCTATAGACATCTTCTTGAATCCGGTGACCCAGAAGTAAATAAATACCGGAATAAATATTATTATAAGAACCGGAGAATTTCCCATTAGCAGAAAATCGTATAATCCGTGAAACAGATATGGCAGAAAGAAAGCCATAACCAGGTAAATTGTGCGGCGGCCCGGATTGTACTTTGCCATTCCAAAATAATACCCCATTACAATTCCGAACAGTGCATGAGCAGGAACCGCAGTGAGCGCACGAATGACCCCGACTGAATAGCCCCCGGTAAAAACATACAAGATATTCTCGATTCCGGCAAAACCAAGCGAAATATAAACGGCATAAACGATACCATCAAAGCGTTCATTGAAGTTCTTGTTTCTCCAGAAGAAAAAATAAAATGCTATGAATTTCATTCCCTCCTCAGTCAGAGCTGCAACAATAAAGGCAGTGTATGCAGCATAAGATAACCCTTCAAGGTCTTTGGACTGAAAAGAAAGATACCTTTCAATCAATACAACAGGTAATACGATCAAAACACCTGCCAGTAAAGCTCTTAAAAGGTAAGACAGAGGTTCTTTTTCATATTTATCCCTGTTGTAAATATAAAATGCAATAATAAGGATAGGCGCCAGCGAGATAAATAGAAGGTTGTTGAACATTTGAAGAATGTATTATGTATTATGTATTATGTATTATGTATTATTTACTATATACCACATATTATTTAATCACTGGTTTGCCGGGAGGCTTTAAGGACACCCTTTATAGACTGGATCTTGCGGATTATGCCATAAAGTACGTCATTATTGGGAACCATTATGCTAAGTGTCCCCTCAAACATCCCCTCATCCATATTATAGCTGAAACTTCTGATGGTGACATGGTAGCCTGAAATAATATCAGCAATCTTATTCCCTATACCTATATCCTCGATTCCTGAGACCTTTATTACCGCATTGAATGTGGGTACGCCTTTCGTTTTTGTCCATCTGGCTGCTACCACCCTGTATGGATATCTCGCCATCATATTGTGAGCATTGGGACAACCTGTCCTGTGGATCTTTATACCTTCAGAAATTGTAACAAATCCAAAAATTGAATCACCAAAAACCGGATTGCAGCATTTTGAAAGTCTGTAGTCGAGTCCATCCACTCTATCCTCAATTATCAGATAATCAGAGTATGCGGAGCCAGGAGGTTCCTTGAATTCCTTTTCAGGAAGTGCTGCCGGCTGAACAGGTACCTCTTCCTGCTGCTCTTTCATAAGGACCTCTTTAATTTCAAGCAGATCCAGTTTTTCTGATTCTATATTGCAGTAAAGATCCTGAGCTGTCTTGAGGTTATAATGAACTATCAGTTTCTGTATAACGGCATCACCATAATTCATTTTCCAGTTTTTAAGGCGTCGCATTAATATCTCTTTGCCTTCAGCAGCAGATTTTGTTTTTTCTTCGCTTAGAGCCTGCTTAATTTTTGTTTTAGCCTTGCTTGTTACTACAAATGATAGCCAGTCCTGTTTAGGCTTCTGATTTTTCGACCTTAAAACGGAAACATGATCACCATTCTGAAGCACATACTTAAGTGTGACATTTTTTCCGTTTACCTTGCCTCCAACACATGATGCTCCCACAGCAGTGTGGATATCGAAGGCAAAATCGAGTAGTGTTGAACCTGCCGGAAGCTGCCGCAGATCGCCATTTGGGGTGAAGGCAAAAACCTCATCGGTATATAACCCTGATCTGACCTTGTCGAGAAATGCATCATCCTCTTTTTCAGACGATTCAAGGATTTCTCTCATCTTAGTCAGCCAGATATCGAGGCCCCCCTCCCCTTTTACTCCTTTATATTTAAAATGAGCCGCCAACCCTTTCTCAGCAATCTCATCCATTCGGGAAGATCTGATCTGTACTTCAACCCATTTGCCCCTTGGACCTACAACTGTTGTATGAAGTGATTCATAGCCGTTTGATTTGGGTACGGAGATCCAGTCACGGAGACGGCTTGGATTTGGCTGATAAAGATCAGTCACTATTGAGTAGGCCTGCCAGCAATCGGATTTCTCATTTTCCTGATCGCTGTCAAGAATTATCCTGACAGCGAAAAGATCATATACTTCGTCAAAATCCACTCCCTGCTTTTTCATCTTCAGCATTATGGAATGAATCGATTTAGTGCGGCTTTTAATTGAGTATTTAATTCCAAGACTATCAAGCTTTTCACTAAGTGGTGCAGTGAATTCACGGATTAACTTGTTTCGCGAGGCCGTGGTCTGCTTTATCCTGCTTTCGACATAAGTATATTGTTCTGGTTCAAGATATCTAACCGCCAGATCCTCCAATTCTGACTTAATATTATAATAACCTAAACGGTGTGCCAGAGGAGCGTAAAGAAAATAGGTTTCTGAGGCAAGGGGGAGCCTCTCCTTCTCCGGTGCATTGTCCAGGTTTCTCATGTATTCAAGCCTTTCTACAAGCTTGATAAGAATTACCCTCACATCATCAGCAAGACTTAACAGAAGTTTTCGGAAATTCTCCGACTGGTATGAAGCCTGTGTTGAATTAATCCCTTCAATACGTGAAAATCCCTGAAGGATCTCAACGACTTTCTTACCCAGCTCTTTCTCAAGATCCTGTGGCGCAATGCCAAGCCTGTTATAAGAATCGTGCAGAAGAGCTGTGATAATTGAGGTAGTACCCAGACCCATCTCCTCCGAAATGATGGTTGCAACCGATAAAGCATGCAGAATTTCAGGTTTCCCTGTAAGGATTGAATTTCCGGAACAGGCTTTAAGAGCCAGATCGAGGGCCCGTCTTATCTTTTTTGAGTCCCCGGGAGCCAGTGAGTTTTTTGCTGTCTTCAACAGGGTCCTGTATGCTCTGTCTATTTTTTGAGCTTCGGGCATTAGTTTATTCCTGGGTTAACAATGACCCCTGAAAGTAACTAATTAAGATACACTTTAGCAATTGTTTGAGGCAATAAAT
>CAZCQC010000383.1:0-2786 GCA_964500155.1 uncultured Rikenellaceae bacterium
TCAAACAAAAATCACCATGAAAAGATACAGCAATTTCATATTTTTCCTGCTTAGTTTATTAATCTCACTTCCTGTTCAATCGCAGAATGCCGAATTGTTCTTTAAGGCTGCAGGGTCCCCTGCAAATCCAAAGGTTCAGGCTTCATGGAACAAATACTATACTTATGATGGGATTACTGAAGTATGCAAAAAGCTTGCAAAAGAGTACCCCGACCTTGTAATGATGGAATCTGCCGGCAAATCATACCAGGGAAGAGACATTATTGCTCTGACAATATCCGATAAAAAAGCGGGGAATCCCGATTTTAAGCCGGGTTTTTATATCGACGGCAATATTCATTCCAACGAGATCCAGGGAACTGAGATGGCCCTGTATACAGCATGGTATCTATGTGAGATGTATGATGAAAACAAATTCATAAACCAGCTGCTCAAAGACAAGACCTTTTATATTCTGCCAACGATTAATCCTGATGCCCGTCAATATTTTATGGATGAGCCGAATACAGCAAGCTCTCCCAGGTCAGGGCTTGTCCCGATGGATAACGATCGCGACGGATTGTATGACGAGGATAAATTTGATGACCTGAACAAAGATGGCATAATCAGCATGATGCGAAGAAAAAATCCTTACGGCACTTACATAACGGATCCGAAAGATTCACGGCGGTTGATCAGGGCAATCCCGGGTGAAAAGGGAGAATATGAAATCCTTGGTCAGGAGGGTATTGATAATGATGGTGATGGCCAGGTGAATGAGGATGGTATCGGCGGATATGATCCAAACCGGGATTACGGGTTTAACTGGGAGCCTTCATATGTTCAGCAGGGTGCCGGGAAATATCCTTTCTCGTTCCCTGAGAACCGTGCGGTAAGAGACTTCGGATACAGCCACAGGAACATAACAGGATCGCAGTCATTTCATAACTCCGGAGGACTGATCCTTAGGGGTCCGTCAATCCAGGGTGGAGGAGCGGAAGCTTACAGCAGGGCCGATGAAGCTGTGATCAATTCAATTGGCCAAAAAGGAGAAAAGATTATAGCCGGATATAAGTTCATTACAATATGGAAGGATATGTACACTGTTTACGGCGGTGAACTCGACTGGTGGTACGGGGCCATGGGAAGCTATGTTTTTTCAAATGAGCTCTGGAACGATTTCATGATGTTCAATGACACATCAAACGTCGACACCTATGAATTCGATAAGCTCCTCCTTTTTGAAGACGCTTTCATCCCATGGAAAGAGGTTGATCATCCTGTTTACGGGAAAATTGAAATAGGAGGTTTTAATAAGAATTTCGGCCGTACACATCCGGGTTTTCTTCTGGAAAGCGATGCTCACCGTAATGCTGCATTCTGCATTTATAATGCTTGGGTGACACCCAGGCTGGAGGTCAGGGATATTAAAATCAAGAACCTGGGGGGAGGCCTTAAAGAGGTGACTGCAACGGTCGAAAACAAACAGTTGATGCCGACACATTCGGGCACCAACCTGAAATACAAAATCGATCCTCCTGATTATATTTATCTCGACGGGGGTAAAGTAATTGCAGGAATGATCGTACAGGACAAAGACAGGAATCTGAGCCAGGAACAGAAAAAAAATCCTCAGAAACTCGAAATTTCAAACATTGAAGGTTATTCACATGTGGATCTCAAATGGATAGTTAAGGACGGAAGTAAGTTTACTGTAAGGGTTGAAAGTGTCAAAGGAGGCCGGACCTCGGCGCAATCAGAATAAAATAGAAGAGGCAGGCAACCCCATGCCGGCCTCTTAAGTCAAGGAATGAAAAAAACTAGTAAGCCTGAAGAGATATCTTGAAAAACCCGGTTGCTTTCGAAGCATCTATCTGGAATTTCCAAGCCCCTGCCTTATCCTTGTTTTCCTCTTCAGTTACCGGAAATGATTTCCTCCAATTGAGATTTCCAAACTCATCAATCATTATATCAGAATATACTTTGCCATTCGGCATAACGATCTTGATCTTTATTTCTCCGGCTTTGCATTCCCCGTTTACCGACATTACCACTGTACTCATAAGATCAACATCGAATACATAATCGCGCGAGAATGAACTCTCTTTTACAGATTTTGAGAAATCCAATGAAGATCTTTCGTTATCTCCGCTGTGCGAATACCAGTTGAATCCTTCCATGCCCGGGGTAAACATAAATTGCTCCCCTGGAAAAGGTTCAACACTGAATCGTGACCTGTCGCCGGTTCCTCTGAAGACCCGTACCATGTCTTTGTACTTGTCAGTAGCCTCCATCTTTTGCTGAACCTCCTTCATTGCTTCGTCGACCTCCTTCTGGCTTTCCTGCAAAGCTTGTTGTACCTCATACTGAGCTTTCTTCTGTTCGGAAATCGCTTTCTTCTGAGCGTCGATCTCTTCCTGCATCTTTAATTCCTTCTCCTTTTCTTCCTTGCTCTTCTCCTGGGCTATTGACGGTCGCGAAATAGCGCAGAGAGAAATAATGGAAACTGCTAATAAAATAAACCTGATCTTTTTCATGACTACCCTGTTTTTTTGATTCTTAAGTCAAAGATAGTGCCTGGTTTTCTGTTATATTGTTAATACAGGGTTAACGCCGGGTTAATGTTTGAGATAGAATCCTGTTATATTGATAATTTAAATACTTTTGAAAAGGCAATTGGCAAAATATGAAAAAAAGAAATACTATTCTTCTTCTTGGCATCTTTTCAATAATCATTCTTATAACTGCGCAGATCATTATAATAAGAGGTGTATGGAAACAAAAGGATGAAATGTTCAACCTCAGGT
>CAZCQC010000384.1:0-3187 GCA_964500155.1 uncultured Rikenellaceae bacterium
GTAAACATTACACTCCCGTCCCGTCAGCCACAAAAAGGCGTCAGGGCGACAGGGCGTGAGGGCGTAACGGCAGGCAGCGGGCGGAAAGGCGTGAAGGCGTGAAGCCATGAAGGTTGTGTGACACCTGTCCCGCTTTTTTAGCAAAAGCGGGAAACAACTTACCCATATTGTCCGTGTTAGTGGTTGCCTTTTTCTTGTCAGGTCCTCCTTATTATCATTTTGAATTCATTTTTCTTTTTGGGTTCAACCATTTTGTTACATGCTTTGTCCAAATGTCAATAAGTTATTATCTGGGTCAAGTATAGAAAATTCCTTTTGTTTCCAAGGTTTTTTTTCTAAATGACCATTTGGATGTATACTTGTTTTCTTGTCTAACAATAATTGGTAAAATTTGTCAATGTCATCAGTTCTGATGTAAACCTGGCCAAAATTTTCATTTGGGTCGAGTTCTTTGAACTCAAAAAAATGAATTTGGATGCTGTCTTTTTTCAACATAAGGTAACCATCAAAATCAGCACTCCCAAATTCTTGAAAGTCTAACTTATTAATGTAAAAATCCCTTGTTGCAGTTTTGTCACGCATCGGTAACTTTGGATGAATGTCTGTAAGCATATCTGTTGTATTAAAATCGATTCCCCACGATTTGATTTTTAAAGATAAATATTCTCATAGCAACAACTATGCACATGAAAAAGTCAATTATTGTGAGTTCAAATTCTGAGGCAGTGACCAGGGTGACCACTAACTTGTTTTTATGGTTAGTTACTTTCAAGTCAAGGTTAATTACTTAGTTTTTTATAGTTTTTTTAGATTATTGTCCTACACTTTTTTCACATACAATCCTAAAACCTATTGAGAATCCCCATAATTGAGGATCATGTATCCCGCGAGTCGAGGATCGAGCATTATCAGCCCCAAAATACCAACTGCCTCCGCGTATGACTTTTAATGTACCAGTTGGAGGCCCTTGTGGATTAGTTTCTTCTTTTAAAGAATATTGACAATACCAATCTGATACCCACTCCCAAACGTTGCCGTGCATATCATATAAGCCCCATTGGTTTGAGGGATAACTGCCCACTTCTGTTGGGTGTCCAATATTCCTGCCGATATCTGAATAAATAGAAGGAATTTTAGCATTGAAATTAGCTAAAGTATCGAAAATTTTTGTCCCCGTATAGAAACTAGTTAAGGTACCTGCTCGGCATGCATATTCCCATTCTGCTTCTGAGGGAAGTCTAAACCGATTTCCTGGAGATAGTGTTTCTAGCCTCTTAATAAAATTTTTTACATCATAAAATGATTTGCTCACAGCAGGATATCCGGGATTATCTTTACAAAATGGATCAGGCTTATCTGGATGAAGCTCTTCATCGCCCATGACTTTTTGCCACTGTTCCTGAGTGACTTCCGTCTGTGCTAACCAAAAGTCATGAGAAATAACCACAAAATGCATAAATTCATTATTGGTACTATCTAATTTTGATAAAGAATTTCCCATATAAAAACTTCCTTTGGGGATTAAAATAAACTCCAACCCCGTATAGGGTTCTACCCAATGCGAAAAAGTCTTTGTTTGGTAATTATTACACGCAGATAGAAAAATCATAAAATATATAAGAAGATAATTACTAACCATAAAAATGGGTATGTGTATTAACTTGTAAATTTATTCTGGTTTTGCTGTAAAAGTTAGTTGTATGTAATTTGTCTATCAAGCTTTGGAGCTGTCTCGTCCTGGAATAGGTTGTCACTTTTGGGTGTGACATAATTGATTTAAAGCTAAATTATTTTGATTTGAATTACTTCGATATCTCACAGGCCATTTTTTTATCTGAATACTCTCCTGAAAATGAGTTTCGCAAGGGGTTAAATAATTACAGCTTTCATGTGGCCTTAAGTTATTGTAGACCCAGATAGTTTTGTTGATCTCACGCTGGGCATGCTTCTGATCAGGAAGCCGGTCCCCCAGGTCAAATTCATTTTTGAGAGTTCCGTTAATTCTTTCAGCAACAGCATTTTCATAAGGATCGTGTTTAGTAGTCATGCTGATACCGATGTTGTTTCTATCAAGGGTTTCAATGTAATCAGGATTGCAGTACTGGAAGCCACGATCAGAATGGTGTATAAGCGGCCTTTCAGGATACTTGCGATTTTTGATAGCTGATTTAAGAGCATTTATGCAATTTATAGTCTTTAAGTTATCAGACAGCTGGTATCCTACGATCTGCTTTGAGTAAGCATCGGTAATCAGGCTCAGGTAAAGGAACCCTTCATTAGTTCTAATGTATGTTATATCGCTTACCCATACCTGCTCAGCATGATTGATCTGAGTGTCCTTTATGAGGTTGGGGTACTTGTAGAACCGGTGATATGAGTTAGTAGTCCTCATATAGTTCTTTTTCTTTTTTACGAGCATTCCCTCATGACGAAGGATTGCATGGAGTTTATCGCGGCCGCATTTAATACCCTCTCTCTCAAGTGTTGGCTTGATAATGAAGTGGAGTTTTTTTGTACCGATGCGGGTCATTATAGCTCTTTGTTGTTTAACTAATTCGATAATCCTCTTTCTTGTTTCTTTTTCTCTGCCGAACGTCTGGATCCTTTTATAGTAGGACTGACGAGAGAGCCCGAAGAGTTTGCAGATAGCCTTTATTTTGACTTTGGAGTCTTCTTCTTTGCAGGCTTTTTTAAATGCAGTCCGGGCAAATATTTTTTTATGACATCCTCACCGTATTCTTCCTGGAGGATCTCCATGATGTACTTAAGAGTCATGTTCTCTGCATTTAATGCGCGCAGAGCTGCCTTAAGTTCAACAATCTCCTGTTCAGGTGTTTTTTCTCCCATTTTCAGGTAATTTTTCTCAAGATTACCATATTTTTTCTCCCATGCAAGGATTGTTGGTCTGCCAATCCCATACTTTCGGGTAATCTGTCTCTGGGACATCTGTCCACTCTGGAAGGCTTCTAATACTTCCATTTTGAATGCATAACTGTACCGGTTTGACCATCTTTTGTATGCAGGTACTTGTCCTATTTCCATACTCATTCCTCCTTAGGTTGATTAAAAAAGTGTCAACCTATTTCAGGACGAGATATTTGCGCAATTACCCCTAACGGCCCGGCAATAAAGGGCGTTTGTGTTACCCGACGCAAGCACCGGGCAGGGTCCTGGTACTTTAGCCAGA
>CAZCQC010000385.1:0-15302 GCA_964500155.1 uncultured Rikenellaceae bacterium
AACGACATTCGTAGGATATGCCTCAAACAAGGCAGAGGGATTCTGAAAGACAGTAATAATCCCGTTGTGGATTGATTCCCCCGCGATATTGTAAACTATCAGCTTAACAATGTAGCTGCCCGGAACATAATATGTATGAACAGGATTTTCCTTGACCGAGAACTGACCATCTCCAAAACCCCAAATATAGGTCTCCCCGTACAAGCTGTTATTCGTAAACTGCACAGTTAGCGGAGAGCATCCGACCGTATCAGGTTCAAAATCTGCTATTGGGGCAGGCGGCATAAGTACCTTTATATGTATTGTGTCGGATCCGTTACAGCCAAATTTATCTGAAATCGTTTCATATTTTATTACATGGGTTCCAAGTCCGGCAGCAGTAGGATCAAACATATAACCTGTAACCGCGGGCCCCGAAAATATACCTCCGGGTGGAGTTGCATTCAAAGTGACCAAAGGACCGTTGATATAAACAGTTCCGACCTTGGAGATATTAACCACCGGGATAGGAATAACTGTTACATCCTCAGTATCAGCATCTTTACAGTCAGGATTAACAATACTGTAGCTTATAATATGAGTACCGGCACCGGCAATGGCCGGGTCAAAGATATTCCCCACAACACCCGGACCGGACCAGACTCCCCCCATATCATGGGCTGTTAATGTCAGCGGTGAACTGTCGATACAGAGTGTGTCAATAGGATAAATAGTTGCATCAGGTACGGCAACTGTTAAGGTTATATGATCCGTAGCCATGCATCCGTTTATATCAACAATCTTATATGTGATTGTATGATTACCATATCCTGAAACAGCCGGATTAAAAGTATTTCCAACAATTCCCGGACCCGACCATAATCCACCCATATCATGAGCTGTTAGGGTTATTATCGAATCGGTAGCACATAATGTTGGCACTGTAGTAATAGTTGCATCAGGTATTGGTACGACTGGTATAAATATCTCATCATAATCGCTGCATCCGTCAGCATTCGTTATTTCATATTTTATCTTATGGGTTCCAGGACCTGCAACTGATGGATTAAATGTATTTCCTGATACTCCCCTACCTGACCATAGTCCACCTTGATCATGAGCCGTCAGGGTAACAGCCGGATTGTTGGAACATAAAGTATCAACAGGCGTAATTGTAGCATCAGGATATGGTACTATCAGAATGATAGCTGTTGTTACAACCGGCGGATTGTCCCCATTCTGCCGGTCGTGCGGCGGACCGGGAATTTTTGGATCGTCATAAGGATTGCAGAAATTCCAGTTCCGCAGGGTGACCTGAAAATATTGTCCTATAAGCTTATCATTATCAACATGGATAACGTCCGACCAGACCCCGGAACCAGTTACCGGACCAGTTAAGGTAATTACATCATCTGCATAGGGGAAAGTCCTGGTCCTTCCGTCCACTGTTACAGGGGTCCCGGTCATTGTAATATCTGTTCCATAAATCCACTGTATCCACCTGGTGTTGACATTCGGATTATCTCTTTCCTGGGGAGGAACACAGTTGAACTGCGTAAGGTCCTGAAAACGGACATTCGCACTGTTACCGAAACAAACAGGATAAACCAGAGGATTAATATGCATATGTCCGCCGTTATGATCATCATCATCCCATACTGTCACTATCTGTTCCTGGGTTGATGAAGTGCAGACTACGCCATTGACAACAAGTGTTGCCTGGGGATGATAATTGCAGAAATTGCCTGCTGATGTATAAACATTGGTGGCAGTCGCCGTAAAAATACCCGGGCCTGTCTGAATTGCAGGAATTGTAACAACAACTCCATTATTCCAGTCATACCTGATACTCACAGGTGTTCCTGCATTTGTAACACCTGTGTAGCTTACATTCCACGAAACCGATACCGGAGAACATAATTTATCAGGGGTAATATTATTTGCCTTGGATATTATAGTGCAGTTTTGTGCCGGAAGCACCGTTGTGACTAATGAGAGAGATACGAAGAGTAACCAATTTTTCATAGACCTAAGAATTTTTGTTCACAAGCTGAACCAGAAACTCCTTAAGGTACAATGTGCCCGTCCATTTGCCCAGATGTTTAGCTTTGCAGTTCAAATAATAACACAATCCTTAAATGCTGAAATTGACTTTCATTAATTAATCTGAAAACGGATAATTGACTGGATTATTACTCAGGAGGTTAGAAATAATTTACCTGCTTTGCCTGGTGAGATCCCTCATCCCGGGTCCACAGGATGAGAAATGATATTGTCATTCCAATCGCTGGTGAGGTATCTCTTCCCTGTACAATTCTGTACGAAACGAGGAATCTTATTTTTTTCTGAAAATTCTATTTTTTTACTCTTTGTGATATCTTACCTGTTGTCTTATTTTTCAGGATCAGTTTCACCGTACCGTCGGGCATGGTCTCTTCCTTTACAAGAATGTTCTCTTTATCGAAATCACGAACTGCATTTATCTTCCCTGTTTTCTCGCGGCCGCGCCAAGTTTTCAATCTTACCGGTTCCCATTTCCTTGATTTTGCCGAGCGATAGCATGCATCCATTATCTCGTTGACTATATACCCGTCATAAAAAGTCTCTTTTGGATCTTTCTTATTCTCAAAAGCATTGAACATATCTGTCAGCATATCGGTGTATCCGAGTTCCACAACTTCGTCTCCTACCGGGAAAAGCCATCCGTTTTCTGATTCAGCTTTTTCGGCGACATACCCTTTTTTACCTCCCGCGGAAAACATCTCGAAGCCTGTCCGGAGGAAATTATTGATCCATATCGTACCGTCAGTCCCCATAACTTCATCGCGAAGGTCCATCCCGCCGCGGAATGTCCAGCTGACCTCAAACTGGCCCACAGCACCATTTTCATACCTTACCCAGCCAAGTGCATTATCTTCGGCTTCAATGGGCTTAACCAGCGTGTCGGCCCAGCACATAACCTCAACCGGTTTAATATCCTTTCCAATATAACTTCTGGAAATTTCAATGCAGTGGCAACCCATATCGAGCAAAACACCGCCTCCCGATATTTCCTTTGTCCAGAACCAGTCGCTGTGCGGCCCTGGATGGGTTTCACGCGAACGTGCCCAGGTTACCTCCCCTATTGCTCCCATCTTAACAGCTTTTAATGCTTTCAGAGTCTTTGGCGTGTACACAAGGTCCTCCATGTAACCGTGAGTAACACCTGCCTTCTCAACCATATCAAGCATCTTCTTCGCCTCAACAGCATTGCGACCCAGTGGCTTTGTGCAAAAAACCGCCTTTTTTGAAGCTGCTGAAAGCTTTACTGCTTCAAAATGAAGATTATTTGGCAGTCCGATCATAACAACATCAACCTCCGGGTCATTTATAGCTTCTCTCATTGAGGTTGTCCACTTCGGTATGTTATGTTTCTCTGCAAAGGCTTTCCCCCTTGTTTCGTCCCGGGAATATACTATATGCACACTGTCGCGGTTACGCTGACCGTTAATTGAAAATGTGTAAAAATCGCCTATGAATCCAGCCCCGAGCATAGCTACTTTTGCCATCTTTCTATTATTTTGAAGTTAATATTCTATTATAATGATTCTGGTAACTAGTTGCTTGGTGCTTGGTGCTGTAAGAGAAAACCAGCAACCAGTAACAAGGAACAAGTAACAAATATTTTCATTTACTCATAATCTCAATTATGTTATCCTCCGGATCCAATACCACACTTTCATAGTATCCGTCGCCTGTAACCCTTGGCCTGCTTACAACCCTATGCCCGTCATGCTCAAAAATTGCCGTCATTAGGTCCACTTTCTCCCTGGTTCCGGCATCAACTGCAAAATGAGCTATTCCCGTAGTCTCACCTCTGCTTTCATTCTTAATATCAGGTCTGTTCATCAGTTCAATCCTGCCTCCACCCTCAAATGTTATAAAATATGAAGAAAACTGATTACGGGGGTTAAAATACTTTTCATTGACAGTACATTCAAAGTATTTCAGGAAAAAATCCTTCTCATTCTCAAGGTTGCGGGTCCATATTGCAATGTGGTCAATATTCATGTTCCAAACAGGTCATTCAGTAACAAAAATAAGAATATCTGTCAAAGTATAATCGAATTTCATCAAACCAGACTTCAAAACGAAACATTCTTTTATCGTTTTTCGTATAATCCGGAATAATTTATAAAAAATATGAGAAAAAATATAGTTATTATTTTTATTATCCTGGCTCTATTTAGCTGGCAATGCTCAAAGGTTGATCAACCCCTGTCACTGAAAGAATCAATTGAAGCTAATACTGCCAAGATCAACGATGCAGTCGATAAAATAGCAGGTTCTGAAGGATACCAGGTACTTTCAATAACCGAAAGCGGAGCAAAATCTGAATATCCTGATGCTTTCACCGATAGTATTGATCTCGATCTGATCGGTGGCATATATGATTTTAAGCCCGGGAATGATACCCCCCGCAACTTTTACTTCCCGTTCAGGCTTTTTCAAAAAACCGGAACCAGTGAGAAGCTGATTGTAAATCTGCCCGAAAAACTGGTTTTTCATCCAAAATACCTTCACTTCTGTAACAGGACTGATTCTGCTTTGAAAAACAATTTTGTAATTAGTGCAACTGACTACCATTTCTATTTTAACTGGTGGCATAATTTTGATTATAAACTGGTTGCAGATTTGACTAAAGATACTGAAGAGATAGGCAGCCTGAGTATATTCTCAGCATGGAAATCAGGAACTGCAAGCACATACTCAAAGAATTTCACTTTTCCCGAGGGATACTCAATCATTAGACAAGGGGAAACAGGCGATACAAATAAAGTCGTGTTCGCACTCGCAAAGGATAAGGATACCCTTCTGCAGGAGACAATCATGTTTTATGGAGAGAGTTTCAAAAGGAAAGAGAGGCTTTATATTCTGTCAATAGGCAACGTTGATATTATAAGGGGCACTGAAATTGATTCAATTCAGGTATACCTCGACGGGATTCTTCAGAAAACTGCTGGTGCAAAGATCATTGATGACCTTCAGGATTACAATTCATCGATATGCTTCAGGAGGGATATCCTTCTTACATTTGATGATGGAACAACTGCAAAGCTTAGCGAGCTTATCTCACCCGCCAGGGAGACACTTAAATCGCTTTCAAAAGCAATTGAGGAAATGTATTTCTCAAAGCATATAGTCGACTATATTGCTTTCAGCATATACTATAATAATCATTAATCAGAAGCACTTCTCAAATACATAGTGCCGTCCAACCCAAGATGTATGAGACGCCCTGCCCGGGCGTCTCTTTTTTTTAATCAACTTTAACTTTCACTACAATTTTTCGTACCGGTGAATTCTCTCCATCCTTAAGCCCGGGGCGGTGTGCATCTTCCGGGAAGAAGATGAAGAACCTGTCGGGAATGGCAAGCCGGTTTTCGCCACCGGTAACAGTCAGAAACTCAATATCCTTTGTGCCGTCATATGGCTCAAGCACATCCTTTTTCTGCAATATCGGGGCAACCCCGATCAGCTCTTTCCCGCTTACAACATATTGTATGTCAATATATTTCTGATGCGCTTCATATCGGGCATCTTCCTCATTCTTTGTAAGATATTCACTCACAGGAGCATAAAGATTATCACCGTCAATATCGTAACGCTTAATCTCAAGTCCGGAAAGATCATGACTTTTCAGGAAAAGGAAGGCTTTGTCCCACCTTTCCTTATTTTTGAAATACGAAACTGCAAATGCCTTCCTGTTTATTGACTGGTCAGGCTTAACCTGCCAACCGTTCAGCCAGTCTCCCTTTTCGAACCATTTATCGGTTTTCTTATTGCTCCATGTTGCAGGATCCGCATCACCGGAGCATCCTGATAATATTGACAGACTTGTCATAATAGCAATAGATAAAAGTGAGTTTTTCATTTTTTTCGCAGGGCTTTAAAGGGCTTAAGTTAAAAAAATTACTGTTTCAGCTTACGTAAGGTCGTATAATTTTATCACACTCCTTCCAGAAAGCATTTATATCCCTGGTTTCCGCAATCGGGAGACTCCCTTTCCCTTTACCTGACCTGTAAACGGCACCATCAGTAAGATCTTCTCTTTTTATTACTTCACCAAACCTGATAGCAACCTTATCGGGGCTCCTCATAAAGGGTGCTGCTATCCTGTAAAGTATCCTGAACCATTCTTTCTGCATCCTGTAAATTTCGGAGCTGAATATTCCCGGATCAAAGCCTATGCACCGCAGTTCTGACATAGGGTATTTGCCCGGAAGGTAGGAGCACATCAATGCGAGATAAAGCTTCGAGTTTGAATAAGCCTTAATCGGCCTGTAATCTGATTTACAGGTATAAATTGAAAGGTCTTTTTCGGCTATCCTGTAAACCGGGGAAACTGTTGTAGCTATCATCAGGGGCCGTCCGGGTTCACTATTCGTGAGAATAATCTCACTAAGCATCAGATGCGACAGGAAGTTGACCTGAAAAGTATATTCAAATCCGTCGCCAGTCAGCTGAAAATCAGGAGGGCTCAAAATCCCGGCATTATTAATTACTATATCGAACCGATGATTTCTGCATATTTTTTTTACAGCTTCAGAAGTCTGGGCCATGTTGCTGAAATCAATCCTCAGAAGACTGAACTTCTCCCCATATTCGGTTAATGTAATATTTTTTCTGCCGGTCGCGACAACATCGTAACCTTTTTCAAGGAAATACTTCGCTAACCGGAGTCCCAGACCTGAAGTGCCACCTGTTATAAGTATTTTTCCAATGTCCGACACAGATCTGGTCATAATAGCTTAACTTTTATTTCCGGATATCAAACATAATAAAAGATATAATGCAAAATTTTCATAAATTTGTTAATTCAGATCAAACTGGCACGATACATGCTTAATCAAAATATTTACTCATTAAATTCAATCAGGCCATGAGGAGAATTATGCTTTTTTCCATTTCCATATTTCTGTTTCTTTGTATTTATTCCCAGCAAACAACGACTTCAATATATCAAAAGGGTATTTCCGCTTATGAAAACTTGCAGGCGATCGGAAATCTAAGTCCTTATTCACCTGGCGGAGTTGGTTTTGATACCAGGTATCAGGGAGTTAAAGGAAGTCCCAGGATGCTTGATACGCTGCTGCCCTCCTTCCTGAAGCTGGGTGGCCGCGAAGACTATTTTGAGCTTTTAGCTGATCTCGATCTGGTGAGCAATTCGTTGATCTATGCCCATCCAAAGACCAATAAGATGTTTGCGGTACCGCTAAATATAATTTCAGAGGTGATCATAGATAAAAACGGGGAGGAAATTGTGTTCAGATCAACTGTGGGGAAAAAATTTGACAAGGAGATCAAGGAGCAGAAGTTCTACCAGGTACTGAAAGAAGGTGAATACCAGTTTATAAAGATTCCGCTTAAAACATTTATTCAGGCTAATTACAAGGGTGCCTATAGTGCCGACAGACGATATGATGAGTTTCAGACTGATGCTAAGTATTACCTGATGAATTCCGATGGTGTATTCTGCCAGATACAGCTGAATAAAAAATCAATTACTAAAGTATATCCCGAAAAGAAGAAGGTGATCGATCAGGTTGCAAGGGAAGAGGATACTACCGATAAGGAAGCTATGATATTGGCAATCCTTGATAAATTCTGAAACCCTTTTGATTTTTCGGAAAAGAATCAGTCTTAAAAACCATCTCCTCCCCACTCATCCTCCAGCTGGCCGAAATGGGTGGTAAAACGCGTCTGACGCCACTTATTTTAACATTTTTTAAAGAAAAATAATTGGAAACTAACTGTATTTCAGTTAATTTGATGCAAAATATAAATTACCGGATCATGAAAAAATTCAATCTGTTTTTCAGTCTTTTGATCATCCTTCTGATCAGTTGCTCAAACTTATTTTCCCAGGACTGGCCTCAGTTCAGAGGCATTAACCGCGATAGCAAGGTAACCGGCTTTAAAGCACCAAAAGCCTGGCCGGCTGAACTTAAGCAGGTCTGGAAAATAAATGTTGGATTCGGGGATGCCACTCCTGTGCTTTCTGGAAAAAGAATTTACCTGGCAGTCAGACAGAATGCCGATGAAGTAATTCTTTGCCTTGATGCTGAAACCGGGAAAGAAGTATGGAGAAGTGCCTACCCCGCCCCGTCTGTTACAGGACCAGCCACTTCACATCCCGGCCCAAGAAGCACACCAGCCATATCAGATGGCAAGATCGTAACATTCGGTGTTTCAGGAATTCTGACATGCCTTGATGCTGCAACAGGAAAATTGCTCTGGAGAAAAGAAAACCCTGAAAATGCAGTTCCTCAGTTTTTTACCGGGATGTCGCCCCTTATAGTCGACAAAATTTGCATAGCGCACTTAGGCAAAAAGGATATTGGCCAGATTGTTGCTCTTGACCTGACTTCAGGCAATGAAAAATGGAAATGGGAAGGTGACGGACCATCTTACGCTTCTCCTTCGTTAATGATCGCCGGCAAGCAGAAACATATTATCATACAGACAGAGAAAAACCTTTTGGCTCTTTCGCTCGACAACGGGAAACTTCAATGGCAGGTACCTACCCCTGTTCAACAGCGTTTTTATAACTGTACCAGCCCATATATTAACGGGGAGATAATCTATTTCACCGGTCAGGGATCAGGAACAAAAGCAATTCAGGTAATGAAGGAAGGTGATAAATATATTACAAAAGAATTGTGGAACAATCCGGAAACCGGAGCAAAATGGAACACTCCGGTCCTGAAAGATGGATTTCTATATGGATTTACCGATCAGAAAAGATTATATTGCATGGATGCATCGACCGGTATGACCGCCTGGAATGATAATACTGTCAACAGCGATTTTTCAACTCTTGTCGATTGCGGAACTGTTATTATCGGATTACCAAGTACAGGAAACCTGATAATAATGAAACCTGACCCAAAAGCTTATTCCGAAGTAGCTAAGTACAAAGTTGCTGAAACCCCTGTTTATGCATTTCCGGTTGTAGCCGGCAATACAATTTATGTCAAGGATTCTGAAAATCTGATTATGTACAGGATTGAATAGAATCAGATCTTCTCTTTAAGAAGGATCTGGCGAAGTTCATTCGGAGTGATGTTCTCTTTCATCTGTCCTCCTTCGGCAACCGTAATGTGTCCCGATTCTTCGGACACTACAACCACAAGAGCATCAGTATGCTCAGATATACCGATGGCTGCTCTGTGTCTCATCCCGAAACGCGGAGGAAGTGAAATGCTGTCGGTAATAGGTAAAGGACACCTTGCGGCGAAAATTTTGCCGTCTTCAATAAGAACGGCACCGTCGTGTAGCGGAGAATTTTTAAAGAATATTGTCTCAAGTAACTCAGCACTTATAATTGCATCAATCCTCTCCCCTCCCTCTGAATAGATATCAAGGCTGCTTTTTCTGCCAAGAACGATCAATGCTCCTGTTTTCTTGGAAGCCATCGATTCAGTAGCCCTGACAATCTCTTCAGCTTCTTTGGGACTGCCGGTTTCCTCTTCAACTGAGGAAAATATTTTACCGAATGAGAATCTCCTCCTGTTCATATATCGGTTACCTATGACGAGGAGGAAGCGGCGCACTTCCTGCTGGAAAACAATAATAAGTGCAATTACTCCCACGCCTATCACCTGGCCCATCAAAGCACCGATAAGCTCCATATTAAGAGCTTTTACAATAAGCCAGAACATGTAAATGAGGAATATGCCGATGAAAATGCTAAGGGCTGCAGTACCTCTTATCAGTTTATAAAGCTGATAGAAAATAATTGCTACCAGTATAATATCTATTATATCAATCAGTCGTATGTCAAGTACCATTTTTAAATCCTGCTATTTTTAAGTTCCTCAACTAGTTTTACTGCCTGAACGGCCTCTTTTACATCATGTACCCGCAGAATATCAGCTCCGTTCATAAGGGCCACCGTATTCAGAACCGTTGTTCCGTTCAGAGCCTCATCGGGCGTTATTCCAAGAGTTTTCCATATCATCGATTTACGTGAAAAACCAACCAGCAGAGGTAATCCTGCAATTGAAAAGTCTCCCAGGTACTTTAGCAATTCGAAATTATGTCCTGCTTTTTTCCCGAACCCGAAACCGGGATCAATTATTATATCATTGACTCCCATCGATTGAAGCCTTAATATCCTTTCTCCGAACCATTTCAGAATATCAGCCACAACATCATCATAAACAGGATTTTCCTGCATTGTCCCCGGAACACCCTGCATATGCATCATGATATAGGGAACCTGCAGCTTTTCCACGATATGGAACATTTTCTTATCAGCATCACCTCCGGAAATATCGTTTATTATCCCGGCGCCCCCTTCAAGAACAGCTTCCAATGCAATTTCACTTCTGAAAGTATCAATTGAGATAACAATGTCAGGAAATTCAGAGGAGACGATTTTTACTGCATTTATCACACGGCTTCTTTCTTCATCAGGAGAAATATTTGCGGCACCTGGACGTGAAGAATAGCCACCGATATCAATGATATCAGCCCCGTCTTCAATCATCTGTGAGACAGTTCTGACGATACCTTCTTCCGATGCGACCCTGCTTCCCTTATAAAATGAGTCGGGAGTGATGTTGATTATGCCCATCACTTTCGGAACTGAGAGATCAATAAGATTTCCCCTCACATTGATGAACCTTGGTTTGACTGTCATTCCTGATTTATTGAAACGACTAATTTAATTATTTTTTTGCCCACTGCCCCATAAAGGGGGTTTTTAATCAACTCAGATTCCCGGCCCCCCTTTAGGGGGGATGGGGGGCAAACAAAGGGTTTATTAACATAATAAATATAACTATCCATTAGTTTTATTCTTTGATGTTGCAATGTTATTTTTGTACCAGAAGAAATCAAACCAGTATGAAGCTTTTTGTTATTGAAGGAGTCGACGGATCGGGAAAGTCTACACAGCTTAAACTGCTGAGCAGATTTTTAAACAGAAAAGGCTACAGTTGCGAGTTTCTTCATTTTCCCAGGACCGATGCACCCTACTTCGGTGAGCTTATTGCCAGGTTCCTTCGAGGTGAATTTGGTTCACTTAATGAGGTCGATCCATACCTGGTGGCTCTGCTTTATGCTGGCGACCGGAGAGATGCCTCGGAAAAAATAAGAGACTGGCTCAACAATAATAAAATAGTACTTCTTGACCGGTACACCTATTCCAACATTGCTTACCAGTGTGCCAAAATCGATGATCTGAATGCGCAGGACAAGCTTATGAACTGGATTCTTAAGCTTGAATTTGAACACTTCGCGATTCCAAAACCCGATCTGAACCTGTTCCTCGATGTCCCATTCTCTTTTACTGAAAAGAAACTCCGGTCTGAAAGGTCGGGCGATGACAGGACATATCTTAAGGGAACCCGCGATATTCACGAAGAGAGCCTTAATTTCCAGAAAAAGGTCAGGGATATCTATCTTAAGGTTGCAAGGTCGGACGACCGGCTAGTCGTTATTGACTGTAATGAAGGAAACGGCCTGATCCGGCCGCCGGATATGATATCATCGCATATTCTTAAAATAATCAGCGAAAGGAACCTGATCTGAAATGAAGATATTGAGACTTATCAGCAGAATAATAGTCGGAATTCTATTCATGTTTTCCGGAGCTGTCAAGGCTGTTGATCCACTCGGTTCTGCATATAAATTCAACGATTATTTCCAGGCTTTTCATCTTGAATTTCTAAAACCATTTTCTCTTGGTCTTGCGATATTGCTTTTCACAGCTGAATTTATTTCAGGCTTCTCCGTTCTGAGCGGGTACCGTCAAAAAACAGGCATATGGGGAATAATGATACTTATGCTCATCTTCACTCCTCTTACTCTTATCCTTGCATTAACCAATCCTGTTTCGGATTGCGGTTGTTTTGGCGACGCCATTCATCTGACGAACTGGCAGACATTCGGAAAAAATATTTTTCTGATGATCATGGCAGTTATCCTGTTCACAGGAAGGTCCCGGGTCAGACAAATCCTTAACGTGAAGGGTGAATGGCTTATAATCATGATTGTTACGGCGCTTTTCACAATATTTTCTTTATTGAATCTCAGGTATTTACAGTTGTTTGATTTCCTCCCGTACAAAACAGGCGCCAGCATCCCCGAAGGCATGTTAATACCTGAAGGGAAGGCTGTTGATGAATATCTGACCACATTTGTATACGAAAAGGAGGGTATCCATAAAGAATTTACCCTTGAAAATTACCCTGCCGACGATTCAACCTGGAAATTTGTCGATCAGAAGTCAAAACTGATAAAAAAAGGATTCATGCCCCCAATTCACGATTTCAGCATAACAACTATTGAGGGGGAAGATCTTACTGATTTGATACTGGCAAATCCGGGATACACAATGCTCATGATTTCCACAAAACTTGCAGAGGCAGATAAGAAGGAGCTTGACAAAGGATTTGAACTTGGAGAGTGGTGCAAAGAAAAAGGGATGAGTTTCTATGTCGTTACCGCTTCCGGCACCGATGAGGTTATGAGATACCGGAACGGACTGACATTCTGCACTGCTGACGAAACGACCCTGAAGACCGTTGTAAGGGCAAATCCGGGTTATATGCTTTTGAAGAAGGGATCCGTATTTGGCAAATGGTCACCGGCAACCCTCCCGCCTAAAGAGCAGTTCATCAACGGCATGACCTCTGAACAGGTAGATAAGATGAATAATAAGAGCCCGGTCATGATCATTTACTCATTGCTATTATCAGCAACCGTGCTTGCATTGTTGATAAGTTCTTTTTCTGTGAGAAATAAGGGTGGTTATGAAAGCTGATATTTGTAAAATCTATTAAGGAACTTACTATTATTTAAAATATTTTAAACTGTAAAAATCTATGAGAAAGAAAATTGTAGCCGGTAACTGGAAAATGAACATGGAACTGGCTGATGGGCTTAAATTCGCTGAAACAATTGACAAATATTTCGAATCAAAACCTTCGAAAGCCGAAGTGATTCTCTGTACACCCTTTATCCATCTCTCAGGTGTTTCGGAGATTCTTAAAAATGGCAAAGTCTGCCTTGGGGCACAGAATTGCGCTTCCGAAATTTCGGGGGCATACACTGGAGAAGTCTCTGCTTCCATGATTAAAAGCACGGGGGCGCAATATGTAATAATCGGACATTCTGAAAGAAGAACTTATTATCATGAGGATGATAAGCTTCTGAATAAAAAAACAGCTGTGGCAATTTCATCCGGACTAAAGGTTATTTTCTGTTGCGGTGAAGTCCTTAATGAAAGGGAGTCAGGAAAACATTTTGAGGTTGTAAAAAAACAACTTGATGATGGATTATTTACCATTCCGGAAGCAGATGTTAAAAAGGTGGTGATTGCCTATGAACCTGTCTGGGCTATTGGGACCGGTCTGACTGCCACCCCCGATCAGGCTCAGGAAATGCATAAATACATACGCGACCTCGTAAATGGAAAATATGGCAAAGAAATTGCTGATGATCTTACAATACTTTATGGCGGGAGCTGCAAGCCTTCGAATGCCGCCGAGATATTTTCAAAACCTGATGTTGACGGTGGTCTGATTGGCGGAGCTTCCCTGAAGAAGGAGGATTTCAGTGCTATTGTTGAAGCTATCTGATTATTAATCTTATATGAACAGGAAGTTCATCATACTGAATTTGTTCTTAATATTTTTCTTAACCGGAATGGCCTTTCCCCAGGCCAAACCGGTTTTTAGCGGTGATCCGTCTAGATTCAAGGATGAACTTCTGATATATATGGGCCCGAATCTAGCTGAAGAGCAAAGCTCTATCCTGAACGGATTTATTTCAAAATGGGACAGCGCGGCATTCAGTAAGGAGAACATGACGAGGATCCTCGATCTGTCGTCGCAGCTGACAGGGCGTCGGATGAGGGCTATTCCCCAGTTTAGCCAGTTTCTCAAAACACTGAATGATTTTTGCGAATATAAAAGGGACGATGCATTTCTCAGCTACTGGCTTACGGGATTCTCAGAATTGCTTTTCAATCCCAGATACCGAAATGAGACTATTATCCGGTATATAGAGAATACAAGCCTTCTTATAAAGGATAATCTTCTTATAAATACCGGTTCAGTAAAATGGAAAGTAAAAGATGCAGATCTCAGGTTCACTCACGACACTGCTTTTCACATTTTGCTTGACAACATTACCCTGACCTGTTACTCCCAGAGGGACAGTACTGAAATTTATAATGCCTCTGGAATTTTTTATCCCGATCTGCAACAATTCCGGGGAACCAGGGGAATTGTCACCTGGGAGAAAGCCGGCTATCCCAGGTCGGATGTATATGCTGAGATTTCGGATTATGTAATCGATATAACCAGAAATACTTTTTCCTGCGATTCTGCCAGACTTATGCACAAAATCTACTTCAGGGAACCTGTATATGGTGTTCTTACTGATCAGGCAGCAACAATTGCGAGCAAAGAAAAAGCAACCTATCCAAGGTTTGAGACATATACAAGGCAATTCAGGATAAAGGATATGTACAAAGGAGTCGATTACGAAGGTGGTCTTGCATTTGAGGGAGCTAATGTAAAAGGGAAGGGGGAAAGCGCTTTTCCCGCTAAAATTAACCTGTACAGGAATGATACCCTGTTCATTAAAATCACGGCAAAAGATTTCTTATTTTCATCCTCAGGTCTGAACAGCCAGGAAACATCCGCCACATTGTATCTGGGTAAAGACTCGGTTTATCACTCGAACCTTGGATTTTCCTTTAATGCCAAAAGCAGGCAGGTCAGCCTCTTCAGAACAAACAATCCGGTTTCTCCAAGCCCTTATTTTAATACATATCACAACATTGATATGTATTTCGAAAACCTGACCTGGGATATGGGAAAATCCAAAGTGATAATTTCAAGACCAAAAGGAGCCGCTATGGGTCAGGCATTATTTGAATCCTCTGCATTTTTCAATGCCAACGATTTCCTGAAGCTCATGGGACTCGATAACGATCATCCGCTGACAAGACTGAAGAAGTTCAGTGAATGGTATTACACTGAAACATTTCCGGTAAGCGAATTCGCAAAATGGCTTGGTAAATCAGTAGAGTCCGTTACTGCCCTCTGCATCGATATGGCTAACAGGGGTTTCGTTTTTTATGACAGGGCAAACCAGGAAGTCACAATCAAGCAAAAGACAAAGGATTATATTGATTCCTACGCCGGTAAAAAGGACTATGATGTTGTTTCTATTTTCAGTGAGACGAAAGCACCTGTCGACAATGCAGTGCTTGATCTTAATAATTATGGTCTGACAATAAACGGGGTTGAGAGTGTGTTCAT
>CAZCQC010000386.1:0-5695 GCA_964500155.1 uncultured Rikenellaceae bacterium
CTAAAGAGGATGATATTGGTCCTCTATTCTACAGATTGTGAATGCGTTGAAGAATACATGGCCAATTCCGTCACCAATTTAAACGAAAAATCCCACAGATAATTGATCTTGCGGGATTATTCAATGAGAAAGCGATATTGAGAATTTAGGAACTAAAAGCAGGTAAATTTTAATCCTAAATGAAAAGATGCACCTGAAAATTTTCGAGCAGAATTGGGTATGGTATATAACTCAGAACCCATAACAAACCTATAGCTCGCACCTAAATCCAGTTTCATCCACGACAGCATCTCCAGTTCAATATTTACACCTGATTCAATAACGGATAAATTGCACTTTTCTATAGTTGCCCAATATGTTCTCTCAATTCCCTCTGAACCTGGAAAGGAAAGTTGATTAAGTGGTACTTCTTGCTTAATTGTAGCCTTGCCCCCTGCCAATAAAACTGGAATTGTTATGTGAATGAGGGCATCGGGTAAAATGACATACTCAAAAAAAAGTCCGAAATATTCAAATTCATTATTTAAATGATATACTTTATTGTCTCCCAAAGGATTCAAGTATTCGAACATGTTTTTGCCTCCCAGGGAGTATCCTCCTAATCCTATCCTCGTTCGTTGCTTAAATACTATTCCGAAAGCACCCCCATAAAATTCAGCATTGTTTCCATTTAAGGAAGTTAGTTTGCTGTCGGATGATAAGAATCCGCAAATATATTTCTGACCTCTCGCTTCATCGTTTTTTTTGAAAATTGAATTCTGGGAAAAACTGTTTAGAGACATGATGAATATAAATCCTGTCATTAAATAAATTGATTTCATGTTTATAGATTATCAGATGGTTAATAAATTAAGCTTTTATTTGTTTTTTAATTTTGCCTGACCACCTGTGGATCATAAGCATAAATAGAAATCCTAGTGCTATTAAAGTTCCAGTGATTAAAAGCCAAAAAAACTGCACTACTTCAGGATTAAGGAAAAAAGTGAGAAGAAATGCGGAAATAAGAATGAGGCCTGGCAAGGACATAAACCATTTTATTCTGTTAATAACATGTTTTTTGTCTCTTCCCATCTTCACTTCCATAGCATCCTTACAGTTTTCAATGACTTTATTAATGTCTATTCTAGCCTCTTCTTTACAATTATTTCCTTCGCCCGGAAAGGCGCATGATTTCATCTCATTACAACACGATTTGATATTATCCCAGTTTATTGTTTCCATTTAGTTTCTTTTAAATGATTAATATATTTTGCATAAAACGATAATCTTATCTTTCTTCCTGGCTTCCCTAAAGTCATTAATGTAAATGAAAAGAACAGCTTTTTTAAGTAACACAGGATTATGGGTATAAATGATTAATGCTATCATGGTTTGGTATGGATGGATTTTGTATTAACTCTATTATTAATTAATTTTGCTATGAATAATAAGATTTTATAATTATGAGTCTTATACACACAAAGATGGGGGTATGTACAGGGCTATTTCAATAGTGAATTATCATCAATTTTTATGGAACCTAATTCTCCTCTGATTGCATTAGATCAAGTTTATTTATCCCAACAATTTGAGGTAGATAATGCTGATTATCTTGAATTTGAGAAGAAAGTTTACTTTTTGGAAAGATTATCCGAGGTTGAGAACAGTTCGGTTACAGTTTTGGATTTATACAAGAAGAAATATATATTTCTGCGATCCAGATACCTTGACCCTTTTAATGATCCACTTATAGACCACGATCCTCAGGATCCATTTTACTATGGTCAGTTTATTCATCCGGATGACCTGTTAAAAGTTATGGATTCATATAATCAATCCTTCAACTTCTTTTTAAATCTACCTGAAGAAGAAAGAAGGGACTATAAACTGATCCTGAATTTCCGGCAGCGCGATAAATATGGGAAATACTTAAATGTTATTTTGCAGTTAGTTGTCCTTGAGCTTGATAAGAAGGGCAATATCTGGCTGGTATTAATAATTGATGATCTGTTGCCTGATAAAATATCATTTGAAGGAGTTAACCGGAGACTAATTCACATAAAGAGTGGCAAAATATGTTTGTTTAAAAATGAATTGGAACCTAATAAAAAAACTATTCTTTCGACGAGAGAAGTTGAAGTCCTCGGTTTGGTTTCCAAAGGTTTTGCCAGCAAAGAAATTGCGGATAAACTTTTCCTCAGTATAAATACTGTTAATAATCACCGGCAGAATATTCTTGAAAAGGTTGGAGCTGTAAATACAACGGAAGCAGTCACATATGCAAAAAATCTGGGTTTACTTTAACAATTAAGCTGATAGCTTATAGCTTCCTCACTAATCGACCTGCACCCTTCTTTCCCCCCGGTAACTCCTTATAATTTGAATTCTCTTCAGATAGGAGATTGTAGCATCAGCAGTTGATATGAACATCCCTCTAAAAACAGGTTATTCCACCTGCCATTTAGGATGCTGTTGTGTCTTTTATCTCTTCCCCTCCAGATCCTTTCCACCCTGGTGAAGTACAACCTTATTGTATTTTCCTGATTCATCAGCTACGAAATCGAGTGAGGCGTCAACAACCTTCAGGAAGAATTTTGTCTCGGATTCGGGATAGATCTCAACCTTGCTCTGCCCGGTAGCCTGGGTAAATATCCTGTCGCCTTCAACAGTAACTGCAAGGATAAATCCGGGCATAAGCTGGTAATCGCCGACATAACGGTTAAGTATTTCCGGCGCCAGTTTTATCTCAACATGTGCCGGAAGAGGTTTGTTTGTTTTTGTCCATAATACCTGTACGCCTCTGTCATCGGTGACAGCATCTGTGACAATGCCTTCTGAATTGCGGTTGAAAGTCAATATTGTAAAAGAGTCATCGAAAAAGAATTTGTCGGCAGCACAGGATTTGATCTGGTATTTAGGGCCACCGCTGCGCTGTGACCAGAGCTTTGCTTCATTCTTTGTTATCATCCTCTGGTTCCCGTTCTCATCTTCATAGACTCCGATATACTGATCCAATATGTTTTCCGGTATCTGTATCTCGGTATAATTCAATGGCTTACCGATTGAAACCGCTGCCATTTTCATTGAAACATTCTCGGGTGATTTCCCGTTGCTGTTGGAAAATACCGCGACGAAAACATCCTCCTTAGGCAGATATAGCGAATTACAGAGATACCCGTTTATAGCTCCTCCATGCTCGATTGTCGGACTCCCCTGCAGCTGTCGCAGGAACCACCCATAACCATAGTAGGTCCGTTTCCCATCCGATAACTTATATTCGGTCCAGGCCTTTTCGAGAGTCTCCCTCTTCAACAGTTTGCCAGCCAGAAGAGCCCTGTTCCATTTATAGAGATCCTCCACGGTCAACATAACAGAACCGGCTGAATAGGGCAGGAGCATGCTCAGGTAATCGGCATTGACTGTTTTGTCACCATCGGACTGATACCCGTATGCCCTGTTCTTTACAATCTTCTTGTCGCTCCCATACAGTGAATTTGTCATTCCTGCAGGCTTGAAAAGATTCTCTTCTATGTAATCCTGGTAACTCTTGCCCGAAGCTTTCTCAATGATATATCCGAGAAGAAAAAATCCTGAATTATTATAGTTCCATTTTGTCCCCGGGGCGAATTCCATCGGGAGGTTCCTGAATTTATCGATTGCCTCGGCAGGTTTCAGATCTTCTTTTACATAACTCTGAAATTCAGGCACGTTAGTATAGCTCGTTGTACCGGAAGTATGTGTAAGAAGGTGTTCAATTGTTATTTTATATGCCTGTGTCGGATAATCGGGTATGAACTTTGTAATTTCATCCTGAAGCGAAATTTTCCCTTGTTCCATCAGCTGAAGAATTGCAATGGCTGTAAACTGTTTGGTAATCGATCCCACCCTGAAAACCATATCGGGCTGCATCGGAACGTTCAGCTCGAGGTTTGCCAGCCCGAATGCTTTCTTATAGACTATCTGACCCTTTATTGCAACAAGGGCAGCGCAGCCGGTTTCACCTGGTTTGAACTGGGCTGACAGCAACTTGTCGAATTCCAGGGTCATCATTTTCGGACTGAGTGACTGAGCATCTGCTGATAATGAGATAAGAACCGCCATAATGGCGAATAAAACTTGTTTGGTACTGGCTTTCATAAGAGATAAGGATTTAAAAGTTGTCTGGATAAATTTAATGGTTTATAAATTACTTTCAAAGAACGAACTCCTCCGTAACGCAAGGATTAACAATTGCTGTTAATAATTTTACCTGTACTTTAGACTTTGATAGTCGATAGTCAATGGAAATAAAGTCTATTTTTGGTGACAAAACAATCCAAAACAGGAGTATAAAATGGCGCAACAATATTTAGATCATTCAAAAGCAATCTTAACTTCTAACCGTTCAAATTTTAAAGGAGGAAGCAAGGGTTCCGGGATTATCTCCTTATTCGGGTATCAAAATGAATATGATCTTAGAGAAGGGTATCCGTTACTGACTACTAAAAAGATGGCTACAAAATCGATGTTTCATGAAACAATATGGTTCTTAAGAGGAGATACTAATATTAAATATCTTGAAGACAATAACGCCCCTATATGGCGACCGGATGCTTTTCAGGGCAATCTTCCCGGGATGCAAAAAGAAGGAATTTTCCCTGAAAGTATTGTAAAGTATTCTCCCGGTTGGGACAAAGCAATGGAAGAATATGGCCAGAGAGTAAAAGAAGATCCTGAGTTTGCAGAGAGATGGGGTGATGCCGGACCAATCTATGGTAAACAATGGAGAAAATGGGAATATTTTGATCATGACAAAGGGATCTTTGTTGAAATAGACCAACTGGGAAAATTGATAAAAGGTCTGAAAAAAAATCCAACCGGGAAAAAGCACATTGTTGATTCATGGAACCCCGGTGACACTCCAAAAATGTCTTTGCCTCCATGTCATGTTTTATACCAGGTAACTGCCAATGAAGAAAACGAGCTGGAATTGCAGCTTTACCAGAGAAGTTGTGACCAATTCCTAGGAGTACCTTTTAATATTGCCAGTTATGCCGCTCTTACCCAGGTAATTGCCCAGGAAGCAGGGATGGTCCCAAAAACATTTATCCATACTTTTGGAGATTCACATTTTTATGCAAGTATCGGGAAGAGAACTCAATGGCACAGAGATAATTTCAGGGAACTGCAAAAAAGAATAAGAAATGTTTCAGGAAGAGAAGAATATTTGGAAGTTGTTGAATGGATTAATAAAAATGCCCCCAGTGACGGCAATGAAGAAAAATATGATCATGTAACTGCAATCCTTGAACAATTGTCAAGAGAACCCAAACCTTTACCTAAATTACACATTACAAAAAAACCCTTTGATCAACTAACCATTGATGATTTTGTTGTAGAAGATTATGATCCTCATCCTCCGATCAGAAGGAGTATGGCTGTTTAACCTTCAACCTTAAAATAATATTTCTGTCAAAAAAAGGGCAAAGGCTTTAACAAATTGTGAGTTTAATGCATTTGTTGAAACAGGTTTGTTTTTAATTGGTCTTTACGCCAACCGGTCATGCCTTGTGTTATGATGGAAAATATAATATTCAGGATGTCCCAACTTTTTATAAACAATGAATAATATGGAGGAGTTAGTATTTGCTTTCCCAACAGACGAGTTCTGGAAATTAACGCCCTATAAAATAGGTTTAATAAAAGAAAATAGTGAAGTATTAAAAAGGATTGTTCA
>CAZCQC010000387.1:0-21390 GCA_964500155.1 uncultured Rikenellaceae bacterium
TCTGATTTCTGACGGAAGGATCGAAAAAATAGGGCAGGGGCTTGTATTTCCAAAAGGTGCTGTCATTTATGATCTTAAAGGTAAGACTGTTTATCCTTCATTTATTGATATTTATGCAGGAAACTTTGGAATAAAGACCCAATCCGGAACCGCAGACAGTAATCCATTCAGCGCCCTGATGAATCTTCAGCAGCAGGGAAGGCAGGTGGGATCTCCCGCAACAGCCGAACCAAGAATAGCTGATTACTGGAATGACGGAATAAATGCATCATATAATGTATCTGAGGAGTTTATTCCTGATTCAAAGACAGCAGGTGAATTCAGGCAGGCAGGTTTTGGATCAGTGGTCACTTTCAAAGCAGACGGTCTGGCCCGGGGAACCTCCGCCCTTGTAACAACCGGTGACGGCAAAGCGAATAATCTGATAATCAAAAATAAAGCATCAGCCAATTATTCATTTACCCGCGGTCGAACTGCTGATATTTATCCGATCGCTCAATTCGGAATAATAGCTCTTCTCAGACAACTGAACTATGATGCACAATGGTATAAACAGCTTCCCCCGGGCTACTTCCATGACGACGGGCTTGAAGCATATATTGAAGGCTCATCGCTTCCCCAGATTTTCGAGGTTACAAATAAGATTGAGATAATGCGTGCTGACAAGCTCGGTAAGGAATTCAATATTAATTATATAATTAAAGGAGCAGGTGACGAGTACCAGTCGGTGAATGATATAAAGAAATGTGGCAGCAGGCTTATTGTACCTTTAAAATTTCCGGAGACACCCGATGTAAAAGATCCTTATGATGCAGAATCGGTTTCGTATACAACTCTCAAACATTTCGACATGGCTCCTGCTAACCTCTCCTTTCTTTCAAAAGCAGGAATTGTATTCGCTGTAACCTCAGCAGGAATGGAACGCCGTTCTGATTTTCTGGCCAATCTCAGGAAAGCAGTTAAATACGGCCTGCCCGAAAATGAAGCTCTTAAAGCCCTTACAAGTACCCCGGCATCAATGATCGGCGCTTCTGACCTGATCGGTGCTGTAAAAGAGAAAATGATAGCAAATTTACTGATAACCTCCGGGAACATTTTTAGTGATAACTGCATAATTTATGAAAACTGGGTTCAGGGAAAACCCTACAGGCTTGTAGACCTTAGAAACAGCGATCTGCGTGGAACATATGATCTTAAAGTTGATTCCGTTAACTTCAGGCTTTCTCTTTCAGGATCTCCCGATAAGCTGGCTGTCAAACTGACATATGACTCAACGGAAATCAGAGGAGCAACTTTTACACAGGATAAGGATCTTGTCACCTTTTCTTTTGAAAGATCAGGAACAAAATACAGGCTTTCCGGATATAGAACCGACAATAATATTGAAGGTAGAGGTCAGCTCGGTGACGGGAGATGGATCAGCTGGAAAGCAATCTTCAAAGGGCCTGTGACAGAAAATGAAACAAGACCACCACGACCCGCTACCATACCTGACATAGGAAAAGTGATATATCCTTTTACAGCTTATGGCAGCAGTGAATTGCCAAAACAGGAGAATGTGCTTTTCAGGAATGCCACCGTCTGGACTAATGAAAAAGAAGGAAAACTTCTGAATACTGATGTTCTTGTGAAAGGAGGAAAAATCTCAAAAATCGGACGGAATCTTCAAGCAGATGGAGCCAGGATCATTGATGCGACCGGAATGCATCTGACCTCCGGAATTATTGATGAACATTCCCATATTGCAATGGATGGCACAAATGAATCAGGCCAGGCCATTACTTCTGAAGTAAGAGTCGGTGATGTTATTGATCCTGAAGATGCAAGCATATACCGTCAGCTTTCAGGCGGGGTGACAGCTGCTCATATTCTTCATGGCTCAGCAAATCCGATTGGAGGACAATCAATTCTTATTAAGCACCGCTGGGGACATTCTGCAGAAGAACTGAAAATTGAAGGGCAGGTTGGATTCCTTAAACACGCTCTTGGTGAAAACGTCAAGCGAAACACAGGCAGATATCCGAACACACGTATGGGTGTCGATCAGATAATCAGGGACGCCTATTTCAGGGCAGTAGATTATAATAATAAATGGAAAGCCTGGAACTCGATGAAACCTGCTGACCGGATAGGAAAAATTCCTCCTCGGCGCGATCTTGAACTTGATCCTATTGTTGATGTCCTTGAAAAAAGAAGCTTTATTGAATGTCATACTTATGTGCAGTCAGAAGGCACAATGATTATGAACCTTGCAAAGGATTTTGGTGTAAAGGTCAATTCATTAATCCATTTTAATGAGGGATATAAGATTGCAGATCAGATCAGGGAAAACGAAGCAGGTGCTTCTGTTTTTGCAGACTGGTGGGATTATAAGTATGAAGTATATGAAGGTATTACATACAACGCTGCTTTACTGATAAGTCAGGGTGTTCTGACCTGTCTTCATTCCGATGATGCCGAAATGGGGAGAAGGTTGAACCAGGAGGCAGGCAAGATTGTCAAATATGGCGGAGTGAATGAACTCGACGCTCTGAAACTGGTAACTCTGAACCCGGCAAAACTGCTGCATCTCGACAACAGGATGGGAAGCATTAAAGTAGGAAAGGATGCTGATCTTGTCCTCTGGACTGATCATCCGCTTTCTGTTTATGCAAGGGCAAATAAAACAATGGTCGACGGGATATTCTATTTCGATGAGGAGCTTGATAAAAAACTGAAAGAACAGATTGACAATGACCGGAACAGGATCATATCAAACATCCTAAGAGAATCAACCCAGCCGACCCCTCCCAATATGCCTAATTTTCCAAGACGATGAAAAAGAGATTATTATATGCATTTTTGGCTGTTTCAGCCTGCATTTTAACAGCCGAAGCACAAAGCCCGGTTGTAGCACCTGCACAGACCAGACCAGTTATTTTATCGGGAGGTACAATCCATACCGGTACAGGTGAAGTAATTGACAATGGTCTTATAGCCTTTTCAGAGGGAAAAATAGTCTATGTAGGCAAATCCTCTGACTTCAGGGGAGACAGAACGAACAGCGGGCTTATAGATGTAACCGGGAAACATGTCTATCCCGGATTGATCTGCCCGAACACTGGTTTGGGACTTATAGAAATAAGTGGTGTTGATGTAACTGTTGATAACAGGGAAACCGGTGATCTTAATCCGAATGTCAGATCGATTGTGGCTTACAACACCGATTCACATGTAATTCCTGTTGTAAGATCAAACGGGATTCTTATCGCTCAGATTGTACCTTCAGGAACCCTCCTGCCAGGAACTTCGAGTATAGTCCAGCTTGATGCATGGAACTGGAAAGACGCTATTTATAAAGCCGACAACGGGATAATTATGGGATGGCCTCGTAAGGCTGCTCCTGCCAGAAGAGCAGGACTCTCTTTCCCTGGTATGCCGGGTGCAGGAGAAAGCAATTATGAAAAAAATGTTGAACAGCTCGAAAAGATATTTACCGACGCTGTTGCTTACATGCAGGTTGATAAGCCAAAAGACACCAATCTCAGGCTGGAAGCATTGAAAGGACTCTTTGACGGGTCTAAAATACTATTCATAAGTGCTCCTGAACCGAAGGGTATTATAGCGGCGGTATCATTTGCAAAGAGATATGGAGTAAAGAAAATCATTCTTACCAATGCCGATGAATCTGCCTGGAGTGTAAAGGATTTTCTGAAGGAGAATAAAATACCTGTGATAATCGCCCATGTACATTCACTTCCCAAATACGAATACAGCGATACCCGACTGCCTTACAAACTTGCTGCGATGTTCACCAGGGAGGGAATACTTGTTGGCATGTCATATGAAAATCAGTCGTATGCATATAACCTTCCTTTTGTTGCAGGTCAGACAGTTGCCTATGGGTTGAGTAAGGAAGAAGCATTGCAGACTGTAACAATCAATAATGCAAAGATCCTGGGCATTGATAATTTTACCGGCACTCTTGAGGCAGGAAAGGATGCAAATATAGTTGTATCAGGCGGTGATCTTCTTGATATGATGACAAATAATGTCGAATATGCCTTCATTTCGGGGAGAAGTATCAGCCTCGATAACAAGCATAAACAACTTTACCGGAGATTCCAGGAAAAATATAAGACTGCGGAACGGGGTAAATAAAACTGATTTTATATTTTTACCGATTATTTCTGTCAGATGAAGATAACCTTTCTCGGACCTGCATTTCCTTACAGAGGAGGACTAGCCACATTTAATGAACGGCTTGCACGGCAGTTTACACTGGAATGCAAGGATGTTGATATCCGGACCTTCACTCTGCAATACCCTGGATTCCTGTTTCCCGGAAAGACACAATTTACTGATGGGCCTGCTCCTGAAGGTATAAAAATAAAACGTGAACTGAATTCAATCAATCCCTTCAACTGGTTAAGGACAGGTTTAAAGCTCAGGAAAGAAAAGGCTGATATTCTGCTGATCAGATACTGGCTTCCTTTTATGGCTCCGTGTCTTGGAACAGTTGCCAGAATAGTAAAATCAAATAAGTATACTGTTATTATATCTTTGGTCGACAATGTTTTTCCGCACGAAAAACATCGGGGAGATAATATCCTTACGAGTTTTTTTATGAATAGCATTGACGGGGCCGCCGTACTTTCTGATGTCGTCCAGAAAGACGTGGCCGGATTCAGGAATGACATACCTGTTTGCGTCACTCCACACCCTTTATTTGATACTTATGGCAAAAAGCTTAACAGGGGTGAAGCATTGTCAGCACTGAATCTGGATCCTGACGCTTCTTATCTTCTTTTCTTTGGGATTATTAGAAATTACAAGGGACTGGATATCCTTATCAAAGCTTTTTCTGATGAAAGATTGAGGGGAAGAAACCTTAAGCTGATAGTTGCAGGCGAATTTTACGAGAATGAGGATCATTACAGGAATCTGGTTAAAGAATCAGGTCTTGAAAAGGATATAATATTTTATGATCATTTTATAAGTGATGCGGATGTCAGGCTTTTTTTCAGTGCTGCAGACCTTATTGTTCAGCCTTACAAATCTGCAACACAAAGCGGAGTAACCCAAATCGCCTTCCATTTTGATAAACCCATGCTGGTAACTGATGTGGGAGGATTGAAAGAAATCGTTCCGCATGAAAAATGCGGTTATGTGGTTCAGCCGGAGCCTAAAACAATTGCGGATGCAATAATCGACTATTTCGATAACGACAGAAAAACTGCATTTTCCGAATGCGTAAGGAAAGAAAAAGAGAAGTTCACATGGAATAAAATGACCGACGCAGTTACTGAAGTTTTCTATAAATGTCTGCTCAAACAGTTGATTAAAGCCCTGTAATTACAATGTAATTACATAATAAATCGGCTTTAGATCCTTACCCGCAGGTTATCAATTATATATTTACCTTATCTTTAATTAAATAGTTGTTCCTTTCCGAAGAATTCCGGTTAATAAGTTCGCCGAGGAACCCGGTCAGAAACAAAACAGTCCCAATAATCATTGCTGTAAGTGCAATATAAAAGTAGGGACTGTCAGTTACCAGTGGTGCCCTCAGATTATTATTTATACAAACAAGTTTATTAATGCCAAGATAACCGGCCATTATGAAACCTATAAAAAACATTAGTGTCCCGAGAGAACCAAAAAGATGCATAGGGCTCTTCCCGAACCTTGTAATGAAACCAATCGTAAGAAGATCAAGATAACCCTTCATAAACCTGTCTAGTCCGTATTTGGAGATACCATATTTACGGGGTTTGTGGTCTACTATTTTTTCCCCTATCCGGCTGAACCCTGCCTTTTTTGCCAGCATAGGTATGTAGCGGTGCATTTCACCGTAAACCTCAATCCCCTTAACTACTTCATTCCGGTAAGCTTTCAGTCCGCAATTAAAGTCATGAAGCTTTATACCTGAGGATAAACGGGCAGTTCCGTTATAGATCCGGCTGGTAAAGCGCTTTACAAAAGGGTCATATCGTTTCTTTTTCCATCCCGAAACGAGATCATAGCCTTCTTCATTTATCATCCCGATGAGGCCGGGTATTTCATCAGGACTATCCTGCAGATCAGAGTCCATAGTTATTACAACATCTCCCTTTGCCTCTGCAAAACCTGAATGAAGTGCAGCTGCCTTGCCATAGTTCCTTCTGAACCTTAATCCCTTAATGAAGCCTTTTTCAATGGAAAGATCTGTAATAACCTGCCAGGATGAGTCGGAACTTCCATCATCGATGAAAATTACCTCGAAGTCCAGCTTGTTGGCAGTGCATATTTTCTCAATCCAGCCAGCAAGTTCCTTAAGTGATTCTTCTTCATTGTATACCGGGATAATAACGGAAAGATCCATATAATCACAATTATTTGACTTCCGGAGAGTCGATTAACGGGTTACCCTCTTTTTTGGCAAAAATTGCAACTATCAGGGACATAATGACTCCGTACAGCATATTGCCAAATATACTAATGGGTGCCATTATTTCAGGCTTCATCATTTTCTTCTGAATTTTTAAAGATGCATCCATCGCTTCCTGTGGCAGACCTCTTTTTGCCAACAATTCTTCTGAGGCAGCAAGTTGCTTATCAATTAGTCCCGGATCGATAACAGCATAAAGAATATAGGTGAAAACCGCCATTAATATTGCATAATAAAGAAATATCACAACTCCAGCACCAACAGCCTGTCCGTATGTCATATAACCATGCAGATAATTGACGCGGTACGATTTAACCAGGAAGAAAAGAGATACAACAAGGATCAGTAGAAAAACATATCCCTGGGTTTTATTTATTGTCAGATCAAGGAAATACATCACCAGTGTGTATACTATACCTATCATGGCAAGGATCAGACCATTGGTAAGGTTTGCTTTCCAGACATTCGCTTTTTGTTCCATAGTTTTATTTATAAGGTTGAAGTTAAATTTATCGTCTGACAACAAATATAGTGTAAAAACACAAAAGAGAGTCTTTGCTGTTTTGGAATAATTATTTTGCCAGCTTAGTAAAAATTCGTACTTTTGCACAGGGTAAGTCTTATACGACCAGCTCCTGCTGAACTCCCCCAGGATCGGAAGGTAGCAAGGGTAGGCAGTTGTAGCGGTGCGATGTAAGGAGCTTACCCTTTTTTTTGCCCCCTGCCCCCTAAAGGGGGTTTTAATATTTATTCAGTTTTAGCCCCCCTTTAGGGGGGATGGGGGGCAGTTAGTTTAGGAACTCAAGGCACTTTAAGTACTTCTTACTATTTTTGTCAAATTTCTCTTTATAAGATGCTCCTTAGAATCTATCCGGAAAATCCTAACCAGGACCGCATAAGAACTGTGGTTGATGTGCTTGAAGAAGGAGGCATTATTGTTTACCCCACCGATACGGTTTATGCTATCGGTTGCGATATAAAGGCAAATAAATCGATCGAGAAAATTGCACGGATGAAAGGACTGAATCCTCAGAATCCCGATATGTCACTGATTTTTCATGATATGAGTCAACTTTCGGAATACACTGTGATCAGAGATAATTCAATATTTAAGCTCCTCAAAAGGAACCTACCCGGACCTTTTACATTTATTGTACAGGCCAATAACCAGATCCCAAAATTGTTCAAGAACAAAAAGAAAACAGTAGGAATCAGAATTCCAAAAAACGATATTGTACGTGAACTTGTTAAAGAGCTTGGCCGTCCGATTATAACTACTTCAATACATGATCCTGATGAGGTTGTCGAGTACACTACCGATCCTGAATTGATTTATGAAAAGTACCGCGACCTCGCCGAAATAGTGATTAATGGCGGATATGGCAGGAATGAGGCTTCTACAATTGTCGATTGCACATCGGAGGAGATTAAAATAGTCAGGCAGGGCCTGGGAATCCTTGAATTTTAGTTCAGATAATCTTTTATGTTTTCCATGTTTCGTACTTCGATAGTAGTGCGTCTTTAGTCGTTCTACCTTTTATAGAAACTTCTTGTGAATATAACGATGACTGTCAGCAGTTCTAGACGTCCTAGGAGCATAAGCATGCAAAGAATCCATTTTCCTGTTGAAGGAAGATCAGCATATGTCGTAAAAGGACCAAAAGCACCTAATCCGGGTCCTATATTACCAAGCATCGATGCTGAAGTGCTGAATGATGTGATGACATCATAGTCGAGAAATGATATTATCAGAGCCCCTGCACAGAGTGTTATGGAATACAAAATGATGAATATCAGGAGGTTGTATACTGTGTTCTGGGAGATTTTTTTCCGTTCTATTCTGACAGGCAGATATGCATTGGGATGGATCAGTCGTCTTGACTCATTACGTGCATTCTTTGCTATTATCATAAGTCTTATTATCTTGATACCTCCGCTGGCCGATCCGGCCATGGCACCTGTGAACATAAGGATGAAGATGATCATCATTCCCAGGTTTCCCCATTGACTGAAGTTCACAGTATAAAAACCTGTAGTGGTTAAAATCGATAATGTATTGAAAAATCCATCTGACAATGACTTTGAAAGTGAATCTCCTGATTCATGAAAAATCAAGAAGGTGATAAGAAGTGAAAATCCGGCTGCAAGTATTGAATATATGACAAATTCATTATTACGGATAATTTTTTTGAACTGTCCTTTGACTACAAAATAAAAAAGTGCAAGATTGGTACCTGCGAAAAACATAAAAAGAGTTAAAACCGCCCGAATATAAGGGGAACTAAAAGCTGCTATTCCATTATTCCGTGTCGAGAATCCTCCAGTGGATTGTGTAGAGAGAGAGTGACAGATTGCATCAAAAAGCGGCATTTTACAAATAATCAGCAGCAAAGCCTCACCAAGAGTCAGTGCGATATATATTGAAATAAGCCTTTTGGTTGTTTCAATTGCTTTAGGATGAATTTTGTCAGTCATCTGACCTGAAAATTCAGTTGTGGAAAGCTGTATATTCAGGCTTTTAATGACCGGGAGGACATAGAATGATAAAGTTATAATTGCAAGCCCGCCCAGCCATTGTGTGAGGCTTCTCCAGAAGAGTATCCCGTGTGGAAGGGATTCAATATCTTTGAAAATTGTAGCTCCAGTTGTCGTAAAACCTGAAATTGATTCAAAAAATGCATCAGTAAAGCTGCCGGCTGAATTGGTGAATAAATATGGAAGTGAGCCAAAGGCGCTGAATAAAATCCAGATTGATGTCAATATAACATACCCTTCCCTGGTCCCATAGACCTTTTCTTCATTGCGAAGAGGTGTAAAAACAAGAACGCCGGTTATTAAGGTTAGTATAGATGAATAAAGAAAAGGACCAGCAGCCGATTCCCTGTATATGAGGGAGACACCCGCCGAGATCAGCAAAAAGATTCCCTCGATAATAAGTACCTGACTGAAAACCCTGGCGATAATCCTGAAATTGATCATAACAGATCAGGTGAAGAATTTCGATATTTTTTCGTAGGCAGTGGGTAAAGTAAAAACGACAACTTTATCATTAGGCTTTATAATGGTATCACCTGTTGCAATGAACGGAACTCCATCCCTTGTACCACCGCCAACAATTGCATCTCTTGGAAAGTCGAGGCTCCTCAGGGTCCCTTTCGATATTTTGGCATTCTCAGGAACATTGAATTCAATTACCTCAGCTTCAGTGCCAGTCATATACTTTACCTGGGTCACATTTGGATTTGTTGTATGACGGAAGATCCTGCTCGCAGCTGAGATCTTTTTATTAATAATTGTGTCAATCCCTATGTTTTCAGCAAGGTTGATGTATTCCATGTTCTCAACCTCGGCGATCGTCTTTTTGACACCCAACTTTTTGGCAAGAAGACATGAAAGAACATTGGTTTCCGAGTTGCCCGTCACTGCAACAAAAGCATCCATCTGTCCGATCCCCTCCTGTTCAAGGAGATCAACATTCCGACAATCGCCATTTATTATAAGTGTGTCTTCAAGTATATCTGATAAAGCCTCACATCTTTCCGGATCAGAATCGACAAGCTTTACCTGACAGGTTTTCTGCATGTAAAGCGCCACATGTTTTCCGATCCTGCTTCCGCCAAGGATCATGATACTCTTGGCTTCAAAATTCTCCTTGCCCGAGGTTATCATCATTTCATCAATACCCTCGATGGTCGAAATGACGAATACAAGGTCGCCCAGACGAAAATATTCATTACCTCTGGGTATTATAGTCTTATCATTACGTTTTATGGCAACAGCTCTGTATTTATCGGTACTATGTGTTACTGATATTTCTTCCAGGCTCTTATTAATGATAGGGGCATTCTCATCAAGTTTCTGAACATACATGGCAAGCTTGCCTCCACAGAATTCCATGAATTCAGTTGTCCCTGTCTCATGAAGCAGGCTCAGTACTTCCCGGGCAGCAATCAGCTCAGGATAAATAAGAGAATCAATACCAAGTGATTTGAAAAATTCAAGCGTGGAATGTTCAAGGTAGTCAAGGTTGTCTATCCGTGCTATTGTTTTTACTGCCCCTAGCCTTTTAGCGAGTATCGAAGAGGTTATATTGGTGTCTTCCCAGTGAGTCACTGCTATAAAAAGATCAGTTTTTTTCTGCAGGAGCTCCTGAAGTATATTTATTGATGTAGCTGAACCTACATATGTGAGAACATCCATTGAGGAATCGACAGGCTTAAGCCTGTCCTCCTCTGTGTCGATCAGGATAATCTCATGGTTCTCATTGGAAAGCATTTTAGCAAGATGAGTACCAACTTCACCAGCCCCGGCGATAATTATTCTCATAGAATACTGATAAAAAGAATGACAAAATAAGATATAAATAGCTTAATACTCAAGTTTTTTTGAGTTTATTTAATGGGACTTTAAAGGACTAAAGTCCTTAAAAGAATGGTTGTCAACTAATCCCAGCCTTTACGCTGGAGTTATATGAAGCAAAAGGGAAAGGGCTTTAGCCCAAAAATGGTTGATTATCAATTAATATCAGTTTTTAGATTGTTATTGGGAGCAAATCATAATCTTCTCCTGAAGGCTCCCGAATTCCTGACATAATGAATCGTATCCAGATTTATTCTGTTATGATTAAGCTTTAACCTGTACCCTGCACCCACTGCAGATGTCAGAATCAGTCCCTCAACTGGCTCTGTGAAAGCAATATCTTTATCTACCTTTGGATACTTCCCATTTAGAATGATAATATCTGGTTTTGTTTTTTGCAAGATATTGGTTGAAAGATCATTGCAGATTAAAATGCTCTTTTTATCAACTTTAATAAGATGTGCCTCTGAACCTGTTTTAATCATATTTACCTTAAGTCGGCGCGTGAAACAGTGTTTTGCAACCTCAGGCAGGAGTGTGTCACTATCGGTATAGAGATTCAGAATTCTTCCGATCCGTATCCCGATCGGAGAAAATCCTGTTCCATTGTAAACAATAATCTCACCGGAGGACCTGTCGGATATTGCATTGAATGACCCTGCCAGCAGGAAGAGCATTAATGCAAAAAGCGGATATCGGATCGGAAGTGTTTTTCTGTTCAGGATAACCAGCGTGAAGAGAAAAATGAAGGAAAAGAGAAGTGCAGATTCAGTTGTTCCCAGGCCAATATTTTCTATTGTTGACAATGGGAGTGAAGCGGCTTTTTCGGTGAGCATCTCAGTCAGTCCTGTAAGATAATTCAGCAACGAGGCAAGAGGCTGTGAAATGAATTTAAATGGGTAAGTGAGCGGGACAAGGCAGCCAACTATAATTAATAATGATGACAATGGCACAATAATGATATTCGTAAAAATAAACCATGTAGGAAACCTGTTGAAAAGTGAAATTGTTAAGGGCAGCGTTCCTGCCTGTGCAATGATGGTAACGGCTGCCGACTGCCAGATTTTATCACCTGCCCATCTCCTGAAAGTTAATTTAAGATAAAAATCACGGTAAAAACAAATAATAAAGATCACCGCAGAATATGAGAGGAGAAAACCGGCATCAAACAGAACAGAGGGATGTAAAATTATGAGGATCACTGCAGAGGCTAGCACCGAATTAACGCTGTTCACATTTCTTTTCATCAGCGTTCCGGCCTGCAGGAACGTAAACATTATTGCCGCTCTTAAAACCGAAGGAGTCAGTCCGGTTACAAAGGCAAAAGCCCAAAGCATCAGAACGGTTATTATTATCCTGAGAAAATTAAATCTTTTTTTCATAAAGAAAAGCAGATTGAAAATAAACAGGCTGAGGATTACGGCATGTAAACCGGAGACAGCCATTATATGCATAACCCCTGCTTTAATAAAGACCTGTTTCTGTTCAGGATCAAGCATGCTCTTCTGCCCGAGAGTGATTGCTGCAACAAGGGCAAGCCGGTCACCCGAGATTCCCCTTTTTTTGTACATGTCTATTATCTTTTCCCTTATCATCAAGGCTTTATGCCTCAGTTTTCTGTGAGAGGGCTGTGCATGAATGATAATATCATCAGCACCTGACATACTATAAAATTTAATGCCATGGTTTTCCATATAAAAACGGTAATCAAACTCATACGGATTTCCCCTGCCTGCAATAGGCTTTGGGTTACACCTTATCCGTAGAAAATCTCCCGGCAGAAGGGAGGTTATCATTGAATCCTTCCTGAAATAGATCATCATTGAGCCATTTACCGGTACCGGAACGTTCCCGGAAAGCCTGGCATAAATCCTGACAATAATCCCATAACTTTTTTCCTTTTCTTCAGGATATTCTGAGAGTGAGCAAAGATATTCACCCGTTACAGGTTCCAGATCAGATAACTGTTCTTTTTCATTAGTGTAAAGCATTAAACCGCAGAGGAAAAATGCATAGGTAAGCGGGATACCGAACAGGTGATTTACCAGCCCCCTGTTGTGTAACAGACTTATTAAGAACCCCGCTATTATTATAATTGCAGATATAGCCAGGAATGAGATACCGGGTTTATGGTAAAGTCCAGTTATAATTCCAAAGCAGATTGGAAAACCAATTCTTATGAAAGGTATTTCCTTATTCAGCACGGTCTGCAGCAGCTATGAGACCTTATAAAGATAAGAAAAAAGTTTGAAGTGAGCTAGAGTTTGGAAAGAATCTTCTGTCCCTGCAATATCGTTTTGTAATCGGCTTCAAACTTTCCCTTGCTGATCGCAAGCAACTTGCTTTTGAGGAGCCTTTTCCTCAAAGGTCCAACCTTATCGGTGAAAAGGATGCCATCGAGGTGATCGTATTCATGTTGTATTATCCTTGCTTTGTAACCATTGTATTCCTCATCATGATATTGCCAGTTCTCGTCATAATAAGTAATCCGTACATGAGACTCACGGTTCACTTCTTCTCTCAGGTTAGGAATGCTCAGGCAGCCCTCTGTCATCAGTTCCAGATCACCAAATTTTTCGGTGATATGTGCATTTATAAATACTTTTCTGAAATCAGCAAGTTCAGGCTCGTCATCTCCAACCGGCTTTCCGTCTATAACAAAGATTCTGATTGATTTTCCTATCTGTGGGGCAGCTAGTCCCAATCCTTCCGACCTGTATAACGTTTCAAAAAGATCAGCAATAACCTGGTCCAGCCCGGGATAATTCCTGTCAATATCTACCGAAACTTTCCTTAAAACCGGATGGCCATAAACAACAATAGGATATACCATTGATTTACAATACTTTTACTTTTTTTCTTTCATGAACTCACCCCCAGCCCCTCTCTGTTTTACAAAGAGGAGTAAGCAAGGGAAAAGAATTATTTTTGCATTTTACTTTTGCCTATTATCTGATGTCTTTTGTCTTTTATCAAGAAAAGACTGGAGGATAATTGATGCGCTTATTTTATCAACCATCGATTTATCTTGCCGCCCTTTCTTTTTAACTCCCCCCTCGATTATTGTTCTGATTGCCATACCTGAAGTAAACCTTTCATCAACTTTATTAACTCTTACTCCCGGGAACAGCTTTTTCAGTCTCTTAATAAACGGATCAATATATTTAACAGTTTCACTTGGTTGATTGTTCAATGTCACGGGATACCCAACAACAAATTCTTCAACCGGTTCAGTTTTTACGTACTCTTCAATAAAACTTTCAAATTCATGGTTTTTAACACTCTTCAGGGGAAATGCAAAGATTTGAAGCGGATCAGTAACAGCAATTCCGATTCTCTTTGTTCCGAAGTCTATACCGAGTATTCTTCCCACCAGATTTAAAATATTATTAGTAGAGCCGCCTCTGAGAGGTGGCTCTACTCTCAGAGGTGGCTCTACTAATTATTCTGAATCGTTATTTCGTTTCAGGTTCGTATGACATCGCAGCCAGGCGCTGATATGATTTATATCTCCATTTTGCATTTTCCTCTGCGGCTTTGAAGAGTATTTCTGCCTGATCAGGGAATGATTTTTCAAGAGATGTATAGCGTACCTCTGACTTGAGGAAATCCTGAAATTTCGACCAGTCAGGTTCTTTTGAATCGAGGATGAAGGGATTCTTTCCATCTTTCTCAAGAAGAGGGTTATGCCTGTAAAGATGCCAGTATCCTGATTCAACTGCGAATTTTTCCTGAGCCTGGGTCTTGCCCATTCCATCCCTCATTCCGTGATTGATACATGGTGAATAAGCTATTATTAGGGAAGGTCCCGGATAAGCTTCAGCTTCCTTGATTGCTTTCAGGTATTGGGAATTACTTGAACCCATTGCAACCTGTGCAACATATACATAGCCGTAGCTCATTGCCATCTGACCAAGGTCCTTCTTGCGGATCTTCTTACCAGATGCAGCAAACTTGGCTACTGCTCCTGCGGGAGTAGATTTTGAAGCCTGTCCTCCGGTATTTGAATAAACTTCAGTATCAAGGACTAGAACATTAATATCCTCCCCTGATGCAAGAACATGGTCGAGACCTCCGTAACCGATATCATATGCCCAGCCGTCACCGCCAAATACCCAATGAGATTTCTTAACCAGGTATTGTTTAAGGCTTAATATCTCTTTTGAGGTTTCGGATTTATCTTTTTTGCAAGCCTCGACTACTTTTGCGGAGGCTACCCTTGAAGGTTCAGCCAGGTCCTTGACTTTTAGCCACTCTTCGAAAGCTGCTTTTGTATCCGGGTTGATCCCGTTGGCAAGGGATTCTGTCATTAGACGTGCTATTCGTTCTCTCAGCTTGTTGGAACCAAGTGAAAGTCCGTAACCGAATTCTGCATTATCTTCAAAAAGTGAGTTAGCCCAGGCAGGTCCATGCCCATACTTATTATGGGTATATGGTGTAGATGGTGCTGATCCTCCATAAATTGATGAGCATCCTGTTGCGTTTGATGTAATCATACGGTCGCCAAATAGCTGAGTAATAGCCTTTATATATGGAGTTTCGCCACATCCGGCGCATGCTCCTGAAAACTCAAACAATGGCTGAGCGAACTGGCTGTTTTTGACGTTTACAAACTTGTCGACCACAGTGTCCTTATAACCAACCTTTTCGTGCATGTATGTCCAGCGGTCAACTTCAGCAAGTTGTGTTTCGAGAGGCTTCATAATGAGAGCCTTGTTTTTTGCAGGACAAACATCAGCGCAGTTGCTGCAACCTGTACAGTCCAGTACGCTTACCTGAATCCTGAATTTGTAGGCTTTCAGCGCTCCGGGGATTCCCTGGATCGTTTGGGTTTCGGCCGGTGCATTTTTTAATTCCTCTTCTGTCATCAGGAATGGACGTATGACTGCATGCGGACATACATATGAGCACTGGTTACACTGGATACACTCATTTGGCTGCCATTCAGGAACGTTAACAGCGATACCACGTTTTTCAAAGGCACTGGTTCCTGAAGGAAATGTTCCATCTTCCCTGCCTTTGAATGCACTTACGGGAAGATCGTCTCCTTTCATGGCATTCATCGGTTCCATGACTTCACGAATGAAGTCAGGTATATCCCGTGTATCTATTGTTTTATTGATAACAATTTTTGCCCAGTCGGCAGGTATTCCGACCTTTGTGACATTACTTCCTTTGTCAACTGCGGCGTAATTCATGTTAACAACCTCTTCACCTTTTCTGCCATAGCTTTTGTATATGAACTTCTTCATTTCGGCTTCTGCTTTCTCATAGGGAATCACATTTGCCACCTTGAAGAAAGCAGCCTGCATTATTGTATTTGTGCGTGTTCCCAGGCCTAAATCTTCAGCCAGAAGGGTGGCATTGATAATATAGAAGTTAATATTGTTTTCTGCCATATATTTTTTCATATGGTCGGGGAGTCTTTTTTTTGTCTCTTCGGCATCCCATATTGAATTTAAAAGGAAAATCCCGTTCTTTTTCAGGCCTTTCAGCATGTCATATTTATCAAGATATGATGGAACATGGCATGCAACAAAGTCGGGTGTATTTACCAGATAGGGTGACCGGATAGGTTTATCACCAAAACGCAGGTGTGAAGTTGTTATTCCTCCTGATTTCTTTGAATCATAAGCAAAATATGCCTGACAATATTTATCGGTTGTTTCGCCAATAATCTTGATTGAGTTTTTATTGGCCCCTACAGTTCCGTCTGATCCAAGCCCATAAAATTTAGCCGAATAGGTACCCGGGAGAGCAACATTTATCTCTGGCAGAACCGGTAACGAAGTGAAAGTAACGTCATCGACTATTCCAACCGTAAAAAGGTTTTTAGGTTCATTGAGCTTCATGTTTTCAAATACTGACAGAACCTGACTTGGAGTGGTGTCTTTAGAGCTGAGTCCGTAACGTCCTCCTACGATCAGAGGTCTTTCATTTTTTTCATAGAACATGTCCTTGATATCAAGATACAAAGGTTCCCCGGGAGCCCCGGGTTCTTTTGTCCTGTCAAGGACGGTAATTCTCTTAACCGATTTAGGGAGAATGTTGAAGAAGTATTTTGAAGAGAAAGGACGGTAAAGATGAACAGTTATAAGTCCTGCCTTTTCTCCTTTAGCCCTCAGATAGTCAATAACCTCCTTAGTTGTATCGGTTACTGAGCCCATCGCGATGATAATATTTTCAGCATCAGGTGCCCCGTAATATGTAAATGGTTTGTATTCTCTGCCTGTCAGCTTTGATATTTCAGTCATATATGAGTTTACAATGTCGGGAAGAGGTTCGTAGAAAGAATTAACTGCCTCTTTTGCCTGGAAGAAGATATCAGGGTTCTGGGCGGTACCTCTTGTTACCGGATGCTCAGGACTCATTGCATTCTCGCGGAATAGGGTGAGGGCTTTAAAATCAATGAGTTTTTTCAGGTCCTCCATTTCAAGTACTTCAATTTTCTGAACCTCAGCCGAGGAACGAAATCCGTCAAAGAAGTTAAGAAAGGGGATCCTTGATTTTATTGCCGAAAGGTGAGCGACTCCTGAAAGATCCATTATTTCCTGAACACTTCCGCTTGCAAGCATGGCAAATCCGGTTTGCCTTGTAGCATAAATATCGCTATGGTCACCGAAGATTGACAGGGCATGGGCTGCTACCGTTCTGGCGCTTACATGGAAAACTCCGGGAAGAAGCTCGGCAGCAATCTTGTACATATTCGGGATCATAAGGAGCAACCCCTGTGATGCAGTGAAAGTAGAGCAAAGGGCTCCCGTCTGTAAAGTGCCGTGAACTGCTCCGGCGGCCCCGCCCTCCGACTGCATTTCAACAACTTTTACAGTTTCCCCGAAAATGTTCTTTAATCCGTTGGCAGCCCATTCGTCGATATATTCTGCCATTGTTGATGAAGGTGTGATAGGATATATGCAAGCAACCTCGCTAAACATATATGCAACATGCGATGCAGCCTGATTGCCGTCGCAGGTTATAAATTTTTTTGTTCCCATTTTGAATTGAATATATAGTTGATAATTTTTTTTAAAAGAAAGTGCAAATTTACGAAAATTTCTTGTTCGTTATCCACCATTCATCGAAATCAGAAACTCTTCATTCGACTTGGATTGCATAAGCCTGTCGCGAAGGAATTCCATAGCTTCCACGCCATTCATATCTGTAAGATAATTACGCAGAACCCATATTTTCTGAAGAATATTTTTATTAATCAGAAGATCCTCCCGTCGTGTGCTTGATGCAGGGATATCTATTGAAGGGAAAATACGTCTGTTCGAAAGCTTCCGGTCGAGCTGAAGTTCCATATTGCCTGTTCCCTTGAATTCCTCAAAAATTACATCATCCATTTTTGATCCTGTTTCGGTAAGGGCTGTAGCAATTATTGTCAGCGAGCCCCCGTTTTCAATATTACGGGCAGCACCGAAGAAACGTTTTGGCTTGTGAAGGGCATTTGAATCGACACCACCTGATAATACCTTCCCCGAAGCTGGAGCAGTAGTATTGAACGCCCTGGCAAGCCGTGTTATGGAGTCGAGAAGTATTACAACATCATGTCCGCATTCAACAAGACGTTTTGCTTTTTCAAGTACTATATTGGCTATTCTGCAATGTCTTTCAGCTGGTTCATCAAAAGTTGAAGCTATAACTTCTGCCTTGACGTTTCTTGCCATATCGGTCACCTCTTCAGGTCTTTCATCAATTAACAGTATCATGAGATATACTTCCGGGTGATGTTTTGCGATGGCATTGGCAATCTCCTGAAGAAGTATTGTCTTCCCGGTTTTAGGCTGAGCAACTATCAGTCCGCGCTGTCCTTTACCAATAGGAGAAAACATATCTATTACTCTAACGGAAAGAGAACCCTCACCAGGAGAACATAACGTAAACTTTTCGTTCGGGAAAAGAGGTGTAAGAAAATCGAACGGCACCCTGTCGCGAATAAAATCAGGACTTCTGCCATTTATCTCATCAACCTTGATGAGAGGAAAATATTTCTCACCCTCTTTGGGGGGACGGATTGAACCCTTGATTGTATCACCTGTCTTCAGTCCGAACAGCTTTATCTGAGATTGTGAAACATAAATATCATCAGGAGAGTTCAGATAATTATAATCAGGAGATCTCAGGAACCCGTACCCGTCAGGCATTATTTCCAGAACACCGGTGTTATAGATTATGCCTTCAAATTCGTAAGGTTTTTCCCTCTTTTCTTCCCTTAAAGGCTGAACCTCAGGGATCATCTCTTTAACCGGAGGCTCAATAATGATATCCCCTCCTGAAATGGTGTCTTCAACCGGCTTTGTCTCCTCATACAAAGGTTCATCACCGTTAAGCGGAAGCGAGGTTTCAACTACTATTTCAGGTTTTTTATCTTCTCCTGAATTTAACCGGCCATCCCTGAATCTAGGTTCCCGTTCTTTCCTGTCGGAGAATTTAGGGTCACGTTGCCAGCGGGGAAGTCTTGTTTCTTCTTTAACCGGTTCTGCATTCTTAAACAGATCAGGTTTATCCTCCGATATGTCATGTCTGGCTTCAGTATCCCTGCTATCAGAAATAGATATTTCCGGTTTTTTCAGATCGTCGGGGGAAACGAATATTACCGATTCAACAGGGCGATTTGTAATTGGTTTCACCATTCTTGGCCTCTTACCCCTCCTTTGACCCTGATCCCGCATCTGATTGATCTGATCGTTCAGAGGGTTTATATTTTTGTTTTCTAAATTGTTTTTCCTCTTTTCAGTAGCTTCAATAGCCTGCTGGTCAAGGATTTTATAGATCAGATCCTGCTTTTTCAAAGATTCTGACCTTTTGATTTTAAGTTCTCTGGCTATATCCCGCAACTCGGGAAGAAGCTTGTTGCTTAACTCAAGAATGTCGTACATAATAATATAAGATGTGAAATAAAGAGATTTTTTAAAATTTGTTATTGGATAACCAGACTAGTAAATGATTCTGAGCCGGTGGGAAAACCGGCACAATAATAGCAAAATAAATAATAAGTTGTGTTAATATTGAAAAAAGCTTTGGGAAAAACTTGAATATAAATAATAATCTGATATTCAACAGCAGTAAATATCATGTGCAATGTAGGCCAAAACTCCGACTTTACAAAAATATTTTAATACAATATGGTTTTAGAGCCATTTTTTTATTAAAATTGTACCAGAAGCCTTCTGTTTGACTAACTAATCTTCCCTAACCTGTAAATGCGTCAGCTAAAAATCACCAAACAGGTTACTAACCGTGATACCCCTTCCCTGGATAAATACCTTCAGGAAATAGGACGCGTTGATCTTATTACACCTGAGGAAGAAGTTATCCTTGCAAGAAAAATAAAATCGGGTGATGCTGAAGCTCTAGGTAAGCTTGTCAAGGCAAATCTCCGATTTGTTGTTTCTGTTGCAAAACAGTATCAGAACCAGGGAATGGGACTTCCTGATCTGATCAATGAGGGTAACCTGGGGCTTATGAAAGCAGCTCAGCGTTTTGATGAAACCAGGGGATTCAAGTTCATCTCATATGCCGTATGGTGGATAAGGCAGGCAATCCTGCAGTCGCTTGCAGAACAGGCAAGAATTGTCAGACTCCCGGTTAATAAGATCGGATCAATAAACAGGATAAACAGAGCTTTTGCAAGGCTTGAACAGGAATATGAGAGGGAACCCTCATCACAGGAGGTAGCTGATATTCTGGATATGATCCCTGATGATGTAAAGGAATCCCTCAAGACAAATGGCCGGACTTTAAGCATGGATGCACCGATAAGTTCTGAAGAAGAAAACACCATGTACGATGTTTTACAGAATCCCGATACACCAAGCCCTGATAAGAATCTTATCAATGAATCGCTTGCCTGGGAAATTGAACGCGCATTAAGCTCCCTTTCACCACGTGAAGCAAAAGTTCTTAAGCTCTATTTCGGACTTGGAATGAAACATCCATTTACTCTTGAGGAAATAGGAGAGGAGCTTAGCCTGACCCGTGAAAGAGTGCGCCAGATAAAGGAGAAAGCGATCAAAAGGATCCAGTTTACAACAAGGTGCAAAATCCTCAAATCTTACCTGGGTTAAATATTTGTTCCTATATTTATAAAAAATCCTACGACATGGAACATTTAGTCTCTCCGTCACTGTTAGCTGCTGATTTCCTGAATCTTGGAAAAGATGTGACAATGGTTAATAAAAGCCTTGCCGACTGGATTCATTGTGACATTATGGATGGAGTTTTTGTTCCGAATATCTCATTTGGATTTCCTGTAGTCGAATACATAAAAAGAGTTGCGGAAAAACCACTGGATGTGCATCTGATGATAACAGATCCCGACAGGTACCTAACACGATTTCATGATGCGGGTGCAAATATCCTGACAGTGCAATACGAAGCCTGTATCCACCTGCAGAGGACTGTTACTGAAATCCGGAGGCTTGGAATGAAAGCAGGTGTTGCCGTTAATCCTCATACTCCCGTAGCTTTTCTTGAAAATACTCTTCCCTTTATTGATATGGTTCTTGTAATGACCGTGAACCCTGGTTTCGGCGGTCAGTCATTTATAAATGAAAGCTACAAAAAGATCAGGGATCTTCGAAAAATGATAGATAAGGAATCATATAGAATCCTTATTG
>CAZCQC010000388.1:0-10409 GCA_964500155.1 uncultured Rikenellaceae bacterium
CCTCTGAGCTATGATAAGACAGGTCCAACTGTTCCTGGTGGTGAATTATTCAATGAGATCGGCCGTGAAATGTTTGCAGAAAACCATAAACGTACCAATCTGATACGCTGGGGTTTATATACTGATGTTGCAAAATGGGCGCTCCCGTTCTATAATCCTGGTGACAGAATTGAATCAGGTGTACACACAAAACTGTTCCCGATTCACAAGGATAAAATCGCAGCCAACCCTAATCTGACTCAGAATCCCGGATATTAGGAACAATATTTAAACTAATTCTCTAAAGAGAGCAGGCAATTATTATATTTGCCTGCTCTCTTTTTTATTCTTAGATGCTTTTTTACCCCCTTTCTTATTTCCCCCAGGGGGGAAATGTTAAAAACAGCCCCTTCCCCCTTGGGGGAAGGCTGGGATGAGGGTATTAACAATAAAGAAGAATGATTTATCAAAGACTCAAATGTTGGTCAGCTTTGTTAATGCTATCGATAATAATCTTATCGAGTTCATGTAATTCTGGCAAATCTAAACTATCTGAAACTCCCTTGTTTTCACTTCTTGATTCAAAGCAAACCCATATTGATTTTATAAATAAGGTGGAATATTCTGAAGAATTCAATACTTACACCTACAGAAATTTTTATAATGGTGCTGGTGTCGGACTGGGTGACTTCAATAATGATGGATTTCAGGATATTTATTTTTGCTCTAACCAGACAGGAAATAAGCTCTATTTGAACAAAGGAAATTTTGTCTTTGAAGATTTAACAGAAAAGGCCGGAGTATCCTGTTCAGGATCCTGGTCGACAGGAGTTTCCATTGCCGATATTAACGGGGACGGGTGGGCTGACATTTATGTCTGTAAATCAGGAAAACCTGAGGGTATCAACCGGTCTAATGAACTTTTCATAAATAATGGCAACCTTACTTTTACAGAAAAAGCCAGGGAATATGGTTTGGATAACTACGGTCTGTCAAATCATGCAGCATTTTTTGATTATGACCGCGATGGAGATCTTGATTGTTATTTGCTTAACAACTCCTTTCAGTCGGTAACCACATTCGATATGACACCAGGACAAAGGCAGGTCCCTGATACTCTTGGTGGAAATAAACTATTCCGTAATGATGACGGGAAATTCGTTAATGTAACACTTAACTCAGGTATTTATTCCAGCAGAATAGGGTTTGGTCTTGGGGTTAATGTCGGGGATGTCAACCGCGACGGATGGCCTGACATTTATATTTCGAATGATTTCTTTGAACGCGACTACCTGTATATTAATGATAAAGACGGTACTTTTACCGAAGAGCTCGAAAACCAGATGACAGAGATAAGCCAGGGCGCAATGGGTGCTGATATGGCTGATATCAATAATGATGCATGGCCGGAGATATATGCCACAGAGATGACTCCTGAAGATAATACCCGGCTCAAAACAAAAGTACTTTTTGATACATGGGATACTTATCAGTTGAAGTTCAAAAGTGGCTATTACCATCAATTTGCCAGAAATGTATTACAGCTGAATAACAGGAACAATTCATTCAGCGAAATTGGCAGGTTCAGCGGTGTCAGTACTACAGACTGGAGCTGGGGAGCATTGATAATGGATCTTGACAATGACGGATGGAAAGATATCTTTGTTGCAAATGGCATCTATAAGGACCTGCTGGACCAGGATTTTCTGAATATCTATTCTAATCCTGCAATAATGAGGTCGATGATAAAAACTGAAGAATCAGCAATTCTGAGGTTAATAGAAATGATACCTTCGGTTAAAATACCAAATTACGTCTTTCATAATAACGGAGATCTCACATTTACAAATTCTTCATCCTCCTGGGGACTGAATACGCCCTCCTTTTCAAATGGTGCAGCTTATGGTGACCTTGATAATGACGGTGATCTTGATCTTGTTGTGAACAACGTAAATATGCCTCCATTTATATGTAAAAATGAAGCAGAAAAAAAGGAGAAATTTAATTATCTTATTGTCAGCCTTATAGGTAAAGGAAAGAACACTGAAGCAATCGGTGCCAATATCACCCTATATTACAATGGTAAAATAAATTACCAGGAACTTATACCTGCACGGGGATTTCAATCAAGTGTTGATAGCAGACTTCATTTCGGGCTGGGTGAATCTGTTTCAGTTGATTCAATGATAGTTAACTGGCCCGACGGAAAGTGCACTGTCATGAAGGATTTGGAAGTAAATCAGATACTGACATTGGAAGAAAAGGATGTATCAGAAAAATGTCTGGAAATCCTCAAGCAAGAATTTTCAGGAGTATTCAAGAATATTGAAACGATCAAAGGTCTGGAATTCAAGCATCAGGAGAATGATTTTGTGGATTTTGAGCGCGACAGATTGTTGTTTCAGATGATATCAAACGGAGGCCCTCATATTGCTGTGGGTGATGTAAACAACGATGGATATGAAGATCTTTATATATGTGGGGCGAAAGATAGCCCTGGCGCATTGTTTGTACAGGATAGAAAAGGAGAGTTTAAAAAAATAAATGAAAAGTTATTTGACGCTGACAGAATCTCGGAAGATACAGATTGTACGTTCTTTGATGCTGAAAATGATGGAGATATTGACCTGTACGTGGCTAGCGGCGGAAATGAATTTCCTTCGAGTTCATCCGCGCTGACAGACAGGTTATATATAAACGACGGAAAGGGCAATTTCGTCAGATCAGACCAGATCCTTCCTGCCGGTAAATATGAGAGTACATCTTGTGTACAACCTGCTGATTTTGATAGTGATGGCGATATCGATCTGTTTGTTGGTATTCGTTTGCAGCCATTTTCTTATGGTGTGCCCGTGAATGGTTATCTTCTTGAAAATGATGGACATGGTAAATTCAGGGATGTGACAACAGAAAAAGCAGCCGGGCTAATGGGAATCGGTATGATAACCGATATGACATGGGCTGATATTGAAAATGATGGAGATTCTGATATAGTAATCGTCGGAGACTGGATGCCGGTAAAAGTCTTTATCAACGACAGAGGAACCTTTAAGGATAAATCAGGACAACTTGGGTTATTGAATACAGAGGGCTGGTGGAATGTTATTAAAGCAGAAGATCTCAATAATGACGGTAGTATTGATTTTATTCTTGGTAATCATGGATTGAATTCTTTTTTCAAAGCTTCCACTGAGAACCCGGTTACGATGTATGTGAATGATTTCGATCTTAATGGCACCATCGAGCAGGTTATATGTACTTATAATGGCAGTAAATCATATCCTGTGACAACCAAAGATGATCTGATTAAACAGATTCCTTCACTTGGTACAAAATATGAAAAATATGTCGATTATTGTGATCAGACTATTGAGGATGTTTTCTCCCCTGAGGTACTGAACAAGTCAATTAAACTAAGCGCCAAGCTTATGGCGAGCTGTATATTGATGAATGAGGGAAATGGTTCACTTGAAGTAGTCCCTCTTCCCGACGAGGCCCAGTTTTCCCCGGTTTATGCTATAGATGCGGGTGATTATGACAGGGATGGCATCTGTGATATTATTCTCGGGGGAAACCAGTATATGGCTAAACCTCAGACAGGCATATATGGAGCAGGTTATGGTCTTTTCCTGAAGGGAAACAATGAAGGGAACTGGCAAACCGTCTCCCCCAACATTTCCGGTTTTTACACAAGAGGTGAAATACGGGAACTGAAGCAGCTCAAAATTGGAAAAGAAAGGATTATTGCAGTTGCAAGAAACAATGAAAATTTACAATTTTACAAATATTAGAAAGTAAATATGAAAAAGGGAATTGTGTATTTATTTACTCTGTTGATTTTTTTCTCATATATTTTAATCGGGTGTTCGCCAAAATCAAAGTATGAAAGAAAGTTGAAGCACGAGCTTGCAGGAGGAATAAGAAATGATTCTTTGTTTTTGGGATTGTACCTGGGCATGCCTGAAAAAGATTTCTATACTCACTGCTGGGAGCTTAACCATAAAGGACTTATAAAACAAGGTCCAAAAAATACTACGGTTGAATACATGTTAAAAAAAGAGTTGAATTATCCCGGGACAATGAATTTTTACCCGAATTTTATCGAGGGGAAAATTTCGGAGATGCCTGTGAGATTTATTTATACCGGGTGGGCTCCATGGAATAAAAAGTTGTCTTCTGACAGCCTGCAGAGTGATATTTTGACCTGGTATAAGAAAAAGTATGGAGATAATTTCATGAAAGTGGATCATCCTGAAAGAGGTCCGGCATATGTTCAACTGAAAGGAAACCGGCGTATAACAATATTTAAGGAAAATGAAATGAATGTCTGGGCTGTTTTTACCGATATGTCTGTTATTCCAACTCCAATAGACACCTTAAAGGCAGGTAACTCTGCCATCGATAATACGAAATAATCAAACTAAACTGATGGCCACAAAACTTTGGTCTGATAAAGCCAGGATTATTTTCCTGGTCGTGCTCACTTCCTGTTTAATAGGTGGTTGCGACATTCAATCCGGAAGTTCCGGTAAAGAACTATTTACTCTTATGCCTTCTTCCATTACCAAAGCAGAATTTATTAATCATCTGGATTACGACATACAACTAAAAACCAAATTTAATATTTATACCTACCGTAACTTTTACAATGGAGGAGGGGTAGCTTTAGGGGATATCAATAATGATGGACTGATCGATATTTTTATGACCTCAAATATGGGTACTAATGTTTTGTACCTGAATAAGGGAGATTTCAGATTTGAAGATATTTCGGAACAGGGAGGTATCGGAGGAAAGGGCAAATGGGCGACGGGAGCAGCGTTTGCTGATGTCAACGGTGATGGTTGGACAGATATCTATGTCTGCAACTCCGGCAATCTCGAGGGAGACGACAGACGCAATGAACTGTTTATCAATAACGGAAATCTGACATTCTCCGAAAAGGCAAAGGAATATGGACTTGATGACACTGGATTTTCAACCCACGGCGTATTCTTTGATTATGACAAAGATGGCGATCTTGATATGTACCTGCTGAATAACTCATCAAAGGCTATCGGAAGTTTTAATATTAAGGACAATCAGCGTCATAAAAGAGATTCGATAGGTGGCGACAAGCTTTTCAGGAATGATAGCAATAAATTCACGGATGTCAGCATTGAAGCTGGCATTTATGGCAGTGTGATAGGATTTGGACTAGGTGTTACCATTGGAGATATTGACCAGGATGGCTGGATGGATATTTATGTCTCGAATGATTTTTTTGAACGTGATTACATTTACCTTAATAATCATGACGGAACTTTCAGGGAAACACTTGTAAAAATGATGAGATCCATTTCTGCAGCTTCGATGGGTGCAGATATGGCTGATATAAATAATGATCATTACCCGGAAATATTTGCAACCGATATGGTGCCTGAGCATAATGACCGCTTAAAAACAAAAACGACCTTTGACAACTGGGATGGATACAAATCAAGTGTCGATAATGGATACCATCATCAGTTCACGAGAAATATGCTCCAATCAAACAATGCCGATGGCACTTTCAGCGAAATTGGCAGGCTGGCTGGAGTCAACGCAACCGACTGGTCATGGGGTGCATTGATAATGGATCTTGACAATGATGGTCTGAAAGATCTTTTTGTTGCGAATGGCATTTACAAGGACCTGACTGACCAGGATTACCTTCAGTATTTTTCAAACCGTGATATGGCCATGTCGATTGTTCAAGGGAACAAAGTGGATTACAAAATGCTGATAGATGCCATACCATCAGTTAAGATTCCAAGCTATGCTTTTAAGAACACAGGAAATTACTCTTTCATTAACATGGCAGAAAAATGGGGTCTCGGCACTCCCAGTTTTTCAAACGGTTCCGCCTATGGCGATCTGGATAATGATGGCGATCTGGATCTTGTAGTAAATAATGCAAATATGCCGATGTTCATCTACCGTAATGAAAGCGACAATCAGCTACCTGATAATCACTACCTGAAAATAATACTTAATGGAGAATCAGGAAACACTTCAGCTATAGGATCTAAAGTTACTGTTAAACATAACGGTAAATTTATTTATCTGGAACAGATGCCGATGCGTGGATATTTGTCGACGAGCGATTCCCGCCCCAATCTGGGACTCGGTCCTCTGACTGTTGTCGACTCGCTGATTGTTGAGTGGCCAGATGACCGGATTACGCTGATGACAAATGTTAAAACTAACCAGATCCTGAACCTAAATCAGAAAGACGCTGTTAAAATGTCATTACGCCTGCTGGATCCCTTAAAATCGGAAAATGTTTGTTTTGAAGATATAACAGGGGAAAAACAATTAGATTTTATCCATAAGGAGGATGATTTCAATGATTTTGAAGTTGAAAAATTATTTTATCACATGGTCTCTACCGAGGGTCCCGGTATATGTAAAGGAGATATCAACGGGGATGGTCTGGACGATATATTTGCAGGAGGTGCAAAAGGTCAACCCGGATCGCTCATGATACAGAATGAGAATGGCTCATTTACTTCCGTTGAAAAACCTCTTTTTGAAGAAGATAAAATCTCTGAGGATACCGATTGTGCAATGTTTGATGCAGACGGCGACAAAGATATTGATCTCTACGTGGCCAGCGGAAGCAATGAATTCCCGGAAAGCTCATCTGCTTTGTCGGACAGGTTATATATCAATGACGGTAAGGGACATCTCGTCAAATCTCCCCAGGTTCTGCCCGCAGGCAAATATGAAAGTACTTCATGTGTCAGACCACATGATTATGATAGCGATGGCGTAATTGAATTGTTTGTTGGGATCAGGCTTAAACCATTTTTATACGGGGTGCCTGTGAATGGGTATTTACTTGAAAATGACGGCAAAGGTAATTTTACAGATGTTTCCTCACAGATAGCTCCGGAATTAAAGAATATCGGAATGATCAGAGATATGATATGGGCAGATGTTGACGGGGATAAAGATAACGATATGGTCATTGCCGGAGAATGGATGCCATTAAAGGTGTTTATAAATGAAAGCGGAAAATTTCAGGAAAAGAAAGATGCATTTGGCACCTTAAAAACTGAAGGTTGGTGGAATTGTCTGGCATCTGGTGATATTGATTCTGATGGCGATCTCGATTTTGTTGCCGGAAATCACGGGTTAAATTCAAGATTTAAAGCTACAGCAGACAAACCTGTGAGCATGTATGTGAATGATTTTGATCTGAATGGTACGGCAGAGCAAATAATCTGTGTTTATGATGATGACAAATCATACCCACTTGTCCTTAAGCATGATCTGACAAGGCAGATCCCGGCTCTGGAACAGAAATACCCTAAGTATGAAATGTATAAGGATCAGCAGATTACAGATATTTTCACTCCGGAGCAGCTTAAGAATTCGATTCACCTTGATGCCTTTTTAATGGAAACATCCATTTTTTTGAACGATGGCAGCGGACATTTTTCGATGAAACCACTTCCGGTCGAAGCCCAGTTCTCACCTGTTTATGCTGCTGAGACAGGAGATTTTAACAATGATGGAAATTCTGATATCCTTCTTGGAGGCAATCTTTATAATGTGAAGCCTGAAGTCGGCCGTTATGATGCAAGTTATGGTTCATTTCTGGCCGGTGATGGTAAGGGAAGCTTCAGAAATGTGCCTGCCAGGGAATCGGGATTCCGGCTGGAAGGAGAGATCCGCGATATTATGGAAATATCCACAGCTCGTGGCCGTTTAATTGTTGTAGGCAGAAGTAATGATCCCTTACAGGTTTTTAAGGTTCTGTTTTAAGAAATCAATCAGATTTTCAACGTCAGGGCTGATTGCAGTTCGTACATAATAACCTGAAACTGCATTTGCAATTACTAAAGACTTGAAAAGATCAAAATTGCATAATACCGAGTAACAGAACCCTGCATTAAAATTGTCCCCACCTCCGGTAAGTATTTTTGGCTCCTTACAATAAAAAGTGCCGCATTTCTCAAATGTCATCCCATCAAATACAAGTGCATCTCCAGTCCGATGAATTATTACAATATCAGAATTAGCCGCACCAAAGACAGATTTGATGAACTCTTCATCAGAACAATCAGTTGAAAGATCAAATGCAGCGGCAATCAGTTTTGCTTCATTCCCGTTCAGACTTAGTAATACCTTAAAATAATCTCTGAATCTGCCTAAAAGGCTGATTGCGAATTGAATTTCTTTCTTTGATCTTCGTGAACAATCGGAAAAATCAGTTAGAAAATATGGTTTTGGACCTACCTTTACAACACAAGGTAAAATCTCATAAAGAATTCCCTCCCATATTTGTGAAGTGTTTTTAATCTCGCTCCAGTTAAGAAATGACACCAATTGTTTTGAAGAAAACAAATGTATGATTCTTTCGATTCCTAAAATGTTCCTTATTCCTTCCCAACTTAGTGTGTCATAAGGTCCCGGATCAAACATTATGACTTTTGAATCATTGAATTCCAGAGCGGTTGCAGTAATTGTATCACCAACTGTATACACATTACAGTTATCAGACATATTCCGGAATACAGGTAATATCTCCGGAAGTCCAAAAGTCCCGATACAATCAGTACTGATCCCCAGGTTTCCAAGGGCATTCGCCATGATTACCATATTACCACCTGGCTTGGATATTTTTGTACGATATTCAACACCTGAACTTCTGTTCTCAAGATCAATAAGAAACTCTCCAAACTCCTTACTTCCGCTGAAATACACGGGACCACTGTCATCCCTGCAGTGCTTCACAACGTTTACGATATTGTCAATACAGGCATCAAAGCCCAGGACAGCCTTTGCATTGGCAGTTTTGTTCTGATTAAGCTTAATTACAATGTCAGCGACAGCGTTTATTATTCTCTCATTCATTTTTTAGGTACCTGGCAGCATCTATATCAAGAAGAAGGTAGGAATTCACATGCGACTTAATTACAGAAGCGGGAAATTCAGTGGATATTTCACTATCAATCAATCTTCTGGTAACTTCAGCTTTTCCCGACCCGCTTAGCTGAAGAATTGCCGTCTTAGCCTCCATGAGATATTTTATCCCAAGGGTCACGCCTTTAGCAAGATTTACTTTACCGGAAAAATATTTCTGACCTACAATTTTTGTAGTTTCAGCGAGGTCCACTAAATGTGAAAAGAGATCGAAAGATGTTCCGGGTTCATTTAATCCCAGATGCCCGTTCATTCCGGCACCAAGCAGGATCATGTCGATAGGACCATTTTCTTTAATGAAATTATCAGTCTTCCGGCATTCCTGCAACAGGTCGTCAGATTCCCCGTCAAAAAAGCATAAGTTTTCTACGGAATAATCAATGTGATCAAACAGGTATTTTTTCAGAAATGAGAAACAATTTTCGTTTTTCATCTGGCCCAAATGCGCCCATTCGTCTAATCCGACAATTTTACATCGTCTGAAGCTTATTTGCCTGGTTTTATTAAGCTCAATCAGATGCTTAAAAGTACCGACAGAAGTTTCACCTGCCGGAAAACAAAGCAATGCATCCGGCTTATCGGAGATTATGCCTGCAATCATATCAGCAGTTTTCACCGATAATTCGTTATAGTCACTATAAATTATTTTTTTCAATAATAAGTTTGTATCACTATGTTTTTCACGCAAAGTCGCTAAGTCGCAAATTTTTTCATTGCGTCTCTGCGTCTTATTGAGAATTTATAAATTATCTATTTCAATAATAAGTTTGTATTACTATGTTTTTCACGCAAAGTCGCTAAGTCGCAAAATTTTACTGTGCGTCTCTGCGTCTTAAGAAATTATAAATTATTTACTATTCTGGTAATCCCGTTCTTTATCAATGCCTCATTAAAATTGATTAATAATCCAAGTTTAAAACCAGTGATTTTAAGGTATGTTAATAGTTGCTTTGGATGTACTGGAGCCAGGATTTCGACTGATTTTAATTCAATTATTACCTTGTTTTCAACAATTAAATCAGCTCTGAAAGCTAACTCCATTTTTAAACCGTCCCATATTACCGGTATTACCTTCTGACGTTCAACATCCAATCCCAGTCTAATAAATTCGTAATACAAAATCTCTTCATAAACAGATTCGAGTAGACCAGGTCCCAAATTCGTATGGACTCTGAAAGCAACGTCTACTATTATTTTTGAAAGCTCGTTTTCAGTCATTTCAGAGTTTTTATTATGCAAAGACGTAAGCTCTTAAAATCTTTCTTAGCGTCTCTGCGTCTTAGCGAGAAATTCTTCAGAGTTTTATTTCACCCCACCCCTTTCTATACTCTCTTTTTACGAACTGGTTAGCCGGTTCAAAATTTGTTATTCTCATATTAGCGCCATCCCATTTATAGGAAATATACCGGCCCGGGAAAACCATTCCTTCCATTTCACCATAAACAGGATCCTTTCTGGTAATCTTTTTCTGAATATTA